>JANLUN010000044.1:0-22156 GCA_031363505.1 Planctomycetota bacterium
CGACGAAACGCCCATCGGCAGACAGCGCGGGGTGCATCGAGTGACTGTTGGCTTGCGACCCGGCGGAGTCCACGCTCACGCGCGTCGTCGTGCTCGTTTGGAGATCGCGCACGAACACGTCCTCGCTCTCGTTCGTGTCGCCTAGTACGAGGTTCGACGCCCGCGAGGAGAACACGACGAAGCGCCCGTTCGCGGAGAGTGCTCCCGCGCTCGTGCCCGCGTTCGCGACCACGCCGCTCGAGTTCACGGCGACGAAGCTCGTGGCCCCCGACTGCCGGTCGTGCACGAAGAGATCCAATTCGAGTCCCGGACTGTCCGCGCCCAGGTTCGTTGCGTCGCTCTTGAACAACACGTAGCGGGCGTCGGCCGAGATCCCAATGGCTTCGGCGCTGCGGTCCGGGAGTGCACCGGAGGTCGCGACGCTCACCAGCGACGTCGCGCCGCTCGTGCGGTCGCGAACGAACGCGAGGCTGAGGCTTGCAGACGCGCCGAGGTTCGCGGCCGCGCTCGTGAACAGGACGAATCGGCCGTCGGGCGTCATCGATCCCTCCCCGGACCAATTGTCGAGCTGAGCTCCCGTCGAGTCGAGGCTCAGGCGCTCGGTCGACTGCGCGAGGGCGAGGGCGCCCACTACCGATCCGACGAGGAACCGCAACGCGTACTTCATGACTGGCTCTCCTCGAAAGGGGACTCGAGTTGTCGTGCGGTCAGTACGCAACTCGACCGCCGAAGTAACGCCCAGGCTCACTCTCATTCTCTGGCGACTGCCGTCGTCGCCGCTCGTCGATCAACCGAATCGCTCCCGATGTTCTCGCATCCACGCGCACTCGAGCACCGAAGCGACCGAGACTGCGAAGCGATCGCCGCGCAGCCTCGAGCAAACTCGATTCAGCGGGCCCGAGCAGTCGGGGGAGTCACGGCGTCCACGCTACGGCCAATCCGTTCGTGCGGTTCGTTGTCGCCGGCGGGCAGAAGCCCGCGCTGATGTTGCGATACCAACCTTGGTAGTAGCGAGTGCCGCCGATCGTGGGAACCTGGCCCTTGATCGAGACCGGCAGGTCGCCCGGCTCCGGATAGATCGCCGTCTTGTTGACGTTCTGGGAGAGCCCCAATCGGATGATGGCGCCGCTCACGCACGCGAGTCCGTCGTCGAGGATCGCGGGCGACTGCTGTGCGTCGCCTTGATAGAAGAGCGTCACGTTTCCGGTGACCTGCTGAGCTTGGAGCACGAATGAAGCGGCGCTCACGCTCGCCGGACCGTAGCCTCCGAGATACGCGCCGGCGGCGTCGAACGAGCTCGCGCATCCGTGGCTTTGCGCGCCGTCGTTGCCGCACGGGCAGCTCGCGCTCGATCCATCGCCGAAGCAGAACGGTGTTGCGCTCGGGCCGCAGTTCTTGAGCACGGAGACGGAGGACGATCCGCGATTGGCCACGACCAGATCGTCGTCGGAGTCGCCATCCACGTCCGCACTCACGAGTGAGAACGGCAGCGTCGCCGTGGTGAACGTCGCTTGCGCGGCGAACGTTCCGTCGCCGTGGTTCACGAGAATCGACACGTTGGGATCGAAATTGCCGTTCGCACTCGCGAGGTCCTGGTCACCGTCGCCGTCCACGTCCAGGTGCGTCACGGCTCGAGGGTAGGCTTGCGGGTCGTACCCGACGGCGTACGGCGCGACCGTCGCGAAGCTGCCGTCCCCGTGATTCAAGAGCACGCCGACACGGTGGAGACCGCCCTGCGCGGCCGCGAGGTCCGGATCCCCGTCGCCGTCGAGATCGGCCGACGTGAGTCCGTCGCAATTCCATCCCACGTCGTACGGCACGAACGCTGCGAACGTCCCGTCGCCTTGATTCAGGAGCACGGCCACCGTGGTCGCAACGTTGTGTCCAACGGCCAAATCTTGGTCGCCGTCGCTGTCGAGATCGGCGTGCACGATCGAGTAGGGACCAGTCGGCGTCGCGTACTGCACCTGCGCCGCGAAAGTTCCGTCGCCCTGATTCAAGAGGATGGACACCGTGTCCGCGGCGCGGTTCGCCGCCGCGACATCGATGTCGCCGTCGCCGTCGAGGTCGGCGCAAGTCGCCGCGTACGACTGCGACGCCACCGGGTAGTCGACGGGCCCGGCGAACGTCCCGTTGCCCTGGTTCAAGAGCACGGACACCTGGAAGAACGCGTTGAACACCGAGTGCGTCGCGATCAAGTCCGTATCGCCGTCCGCATCGAAATCAGCGGCGACGACGCACGTGGGATTCAGGCCCGCGCGATAGGGCGTGGGCGTTCCGTACGTTCCGCCGCCGTCGTTCAGGATCACGGTGACGGTGCCGGCGCCGATGTTCGCGACCGCGAGATCCGCGTCTCCGTCTCCGTCGAGATCCGCGCTCGTCACGGAATTCGGAACCGGCCCGACGGCTGCGGCGCTGCTCTCGAAGCAGGCCTGCGCGGCCGCGCTGCGCGCGATCATCGACGCGAAGAGCACCGCCGCGAGTCGCCCGTTTGATCGGCTGCGGCGAATTGCGAGCGTGACACCAGCCGTCCATCCAGGTTGTGCGAGATCGAGCATGGCTAGAGTTCCCTTCCGGTGACCGATTGAGTGCGAGCCGTGGACCTACCCGCTGCCCGGCTAACGTAACTGAGTTCGAAGCGCAGTACGGCGAGGTCGACGCTCTTGACCGCCGTCTAGCCCTGATCGCGGGCAACGTCACCCGATCGACATCAAGAACTCCGCGTTGACGCGCGTCTTCTTCATCTTCTGGAGGAGCATCTCCATCGATTCGACGGGATCCATCTCGTTGAGCACCTTGCGCAGCATCCAGATGCGCTTGATCTCTTCGGGCGTGAAGAGCAGCTCTTCCTTGCGCGTGCCGGAACGATTGATGTCGATCGCGGGATAGATGCGGCGGTCGGACAGACGGCGCTCGAGCACGAGCTCCATGTTGCCCGTGCCCTTGAACTCCTCGAAGATCAGCTCGTCCATCTTCGAGCCCGTCTCGATCAGCGCCGTCGCGAGGATCGTCAGCGATCCGCCGCCTTCGATCTTGCGCGCCGCACCGAAGAAACGCTTCGGGAACTGCAGCGCCGTTGCGTCCATACCGCCTGACAGGAGCTTGCCGTTGCTCGGCGCCTCGACGTTGCTCGCGCGCGCAAGTCGGGTAATCGAGTCGAGCAGGATCACGACGTCCTCGCCAGCTTCGACGAGGCACTTCGCCTTCTGCATCACCATGTTGGCGACCTGCAGGTGGCGCGCGGCGGGCTCGTCGAATGTCGAGCTCACGATCTCGCGCTTGCCTTCCGGCAACATGCGCTCGAAGTCGGTGACTTCTTCCGGTCGCTCGTCGACGAGCAAGATGATCAGCGTCGCGTCGGGCGCGTTCTTGACGATCGAGCTCGCCAGCATCTGGAGCAGCACCGTCTTACCCGTGCGCGGCGGCGCGACGATGAGACCGCGCTGTCCGCGACCGATCGGCGTGATCAGGTCGACGATGCGCATCTCGATCGGGTTCTTGTCGGACCCTTCGAGGATGATGCGCTGCTCGGGGTAGAGCGGTACGAGCTCCTTGAACGGCGCGCGCGTCTTCGCCTCCTCCGGCGCGTGTTCGTCGATCGAGTCGATCTCGATCAACGCGAAGTAGCGCTCGCCTTCGCGCGGCGCGCGCAGGTGGCCTTTGACCGTCATGCCGGGCACGAGCGCGAAGCTCTTCGCGACCGAGGGCGGGACGAAGATGTCGTCCGCGGCCGGCATGTAGTCGTACAGCTTCGAGCGCAGGAACATGTGGCCGTCCTGGATCTCGACGCAACCTTCGACGAGCACCTGAGTCCGGTTCGTCAACCGCTGGCGCGTGATCTCGAAGATCAGGTCGCGGCGCGTGCGGCTCTGCAGGCTCTCGACCTTCTCTTCGTCCGCCGCCGCGTGCAGATCGGCCAAGTTCATCGCTTGCAGCGCGGTGTGCAGAACCGTCTTCGGCTTCGAGCGCTTCGGGAGCGGGGGAAGCGTTTGATCGAGCGCTGCGAGCTCCTCCGGCGTGAGGTCGACGGGGAGCGCAGCGGTCTCGATCGGAACGATCTCGAGTCCCGTGGACTGGGCGTGGTGCGCGCGGTGCGGCCGGACCATGCCCTTGTCGCCTCCGCCTCCTCCTCCACCGCCTCCGCCGCCGAAGTTCTGGCCGCGGTTGTGGAACTTGTGCTTGAAGCGCTTCTTCTGCTGGTTCGGAGGACCCATCGGTTTCGAATTTCGTCTCGCGGAGCGGGGGATGAGGATAGAGAAGGGCCTGGTCAGTGCTCGGCCAGGATCCGCCGAGCTGCTGTTTCGAGCTCGGAGAGGTTGCCTTCGTTCACGATCACGTGGTCGGCGCGCGCGCGCTTCCGTTCGAGCGGCATCTGCGTCGCCTCGCGACGCGATACCTCACCCGGCTGCCAGCCGCGGCTGGCGACCGCGCGCGCATCGCGCAGGCGTGCGTCGGCGTCGACGAAAACCAGCGTCCGGCACTCGGCGGCAAGCCCGTGCTGTGATTCGTGCTCCAGGAGGAGCGGAACGTCCAGCACGATACGCGGGACACCGCGCTCGCGCGCGGCATCCAACTGCGCGCGTATCCTGTCACGGATCAATGGGTGGGTAAAGCCTTCGAGCGCCGACCGTTTCTCTCGCGAACCGAAGACAATCTGGGCCAATCGATCGCGGTCGATGCGTCCGTCCTCCCCGAACACGCCCGGGCCGAATGCGGTCCGCAGCGCTGCCTCGAGCTCGGGTGCGGCGAGGACCTCGCGCGCGAGCTTGTCGGCGTCGATCACAACCCCGTCTGGCCCGGCGAGCGCTCGCGCCACGGCCGACTTGCCCGAGGCCACGCCTCCCAGCACGCCGATCACGTGGCTCTCCGTCGCTCTTCGCATGCGGAACCAGCCCGAAACCGCGGCCGGGAAGTGGGGTAGTGCGCGCCTGATGTCGCGCGGCGGCGTCCCCGATGGCAGCACAGGTTAGGTCGATGCGGCGGCACTTCAAGGGCGTCGAATTCGCTTGCCGGCGAGCGGGGCCGTGCGGTATCAACATGCCCCTTTATTGACGGCCAGCGGGCGACCCGTGGCCTTTTCCCGCGCGACCGCGCGTCGTTCGCCGCAGCTCCCAGCCGGTCCGATCGAGCCAGTACGACAAAAGGATTCAGGATGATGAACCGTTCCGAACGTGGTGCCGCCAAAGTCAGCGTCGTCTGGATGATCGGCAGCCTGGTCGCGTTCCTCGTGGTGGCCGTGATGTTCTTCCTGGTCAGCCAGGAGGTCACCAACGAGAAGCTCCGCGCCGACACCGCCGAAGCGAAGGCGGCCGACTACGAGACGCGGCTCACCGAGCAGCTCACTCAGGTCCAGAGCATGTCCAAGGTGATCGGCTACTACGACGAGTCGCAGGGTCAATCGCGGACCGAGATGACCGCGCTGACCGAGGGTCTCAACACCCTGCGCGCGACGTTTCCCGACATCGATCCGAGCATCACGACTTACCAAAAGGCGATGCCCGTCATCGTTCAGGCGTACGCCGCGCAGAAGGGCAAGGTCGCGGACGTCACCACGCAGATCGCCGGTCTGCAGACGAAGAACGATGAGCTGACCAAGAACATGCGCGACCTCAACGAGGCCGGCGCGAAGGAGCTCGCCTCGCTGCGCAGTCAGCTTGCGGACACCGAGCAGGCCAAGACGGACATGCAAGCGGATCTCGAGCGCCAGCTCGCCGAAGCGCGCGACGGCCTCAAGGACCGCGACGCGAAGTGGCGCACGGCGCAGACCACGATCGAGGACTCCAAGCGACAGTACGAGCGCGAGAAGGAGTCGCTGCGCACGCGCCTCGACGAGCAAGGCCGCAAGCTCAATCCGTTCGTCAAGGAGCCCGAAGCCGCAGATGGCCGCGTGCTCGGCGTGTCGCAGGACCTGGGACTGGGCTGGA
This sequence comes from Planctomycetota bacterium, assembly GCA_031363505.1. Classification (GTDB taxonomy): domain Bacteria; phylum Planctomycetota; class UBA1135; order UBA1135; genus JANLUN01. Next base: position 5,925 of record JANLUN010000044.1, read on the forward strand.
TCAGCCTCGGCTCGAAGAATCGCCTGGCCGTTGGAACGCGCTTCCGCGTCGTCGCGGGCGGTTCCTCGGGAGCGAAGAACGTCAAGTCGTGGGCGGAGGTCACGCGCGTCGAGCCCGAGATGGCGGAAGTCACGTTCCTCGACCAGCGCGATCCATTCGATCCGCCGGTCGTCGGCGACGTCGTCTTCAACCCGCTCTTCGATCCGACCGGCGAACGGGACGCGGTGCTGATCGGCCGGTTCTCCGGCGGCGTCAACGAAGCTGAGCTCAAGGCTCTCCTGGGGAACATGGGAGTGAGCGTGCAGAAGTCGCTCAACGACTCGACGGACTTCCTGATCGTCGGCTCCGAGATGTACGTCGACGAGAACGGTCAACCGCTCGAGACGCCCGTCGCGCCTTCGGATCTCCCGATGTACAAGGACGCGGTCGCGAACGGCGTGCAGATCGTGCAGCTCAAGGATCTGCGCCAGTACTTCCGGTTCTAGTGCAGCAGCGCCGAGCGGATCGGCGTTTCACAGTTGGGCACGGGCGGGCACGCACAGCGCCCGCCCGTGTTGCATCTCCGCCCGTGTTACATCCCGTGTTGCATACACGGGGGGCTGCGTGGCCGGCCCGCGTGACCAGTAGCCTCGCAGTCTCGACGCATGGCTGACGACGACGACGACAGCCTCGAAGGATCGCGCATGACCTTGGGGGAGCACCTCGAGGAGCTGCGCAAGCGGCTATTGCGCTGCATCGTCGTGCTCGTCGTCGCGTTCGGCGTCGCGTGGTACTACAGCGATCCGATCGCCGAGCAGGTGCTGTGGCCGTGGACCGTCGCGGTCGAGAAGATCAACGAGGACCTCGTCGGCAAGGCCGAGGCGCGGCTCGTGGAGCATCCGGAGCTGAAGCGCTCGACGCTGTTCACCAGCGACGATCCGGCGAACAAGGAGCTCCGCGATCGGATCGATCCGCGGCCGAATATGTTCGCGATCGGGGACGCGTTCTTCTTCGCGCTCAACAACTCGATCTACTTCGCGCTCTTCATCGGCTCGCCCTACGTGCTCTGGCAGCTGTGGCAGTTCGTTGCGGCGGGCCTGTACTTCCATGAAAAGCGCGCGGTCAGTGCGTACTTCCCGTTCAGCCTGCTGCTGTTCGTCGCGGGCGTCTTGTTCTGCTACTTCCTCGTCGTGCCCGTCGGGATGTACGCGCTGACGTCTACGGTCTCGCTCGACCTCGTCAAGCCGATGATCGGGATCGACCAGTACTTCAGCTTCTTGTCGACGATGTGCCTCGCGATGGGGCTCGTGTTCCAGATCCCGATCGTGATGATCTTCTTGGCGCGCATCGGGATCGTCGAGCCGGCGACGTACGCGAAGTATCGGCCGCATTTCCTGGTGATCGCGCTGTTCGTCGCGGCGCTCGTGACGCCGGGACCCGACTACTACTCGCAGATCCTGATGACGATTCCGATGATTATCCTGTACGAGGTCGGCCACTGGATCGCGCGCGCTGCGGCGCGGCCGCGGCAACATCCGAGCGGCCGAGGATCCAAGTGAGCTGCGTTGACGGCGCACGCCGCACGGTCGCGATCGTCGCCACCGGGGACGAACTCGTCACGGGCGCGCTGGTCGACACGAACTCCGCGCGAATCGCGCGCACGCTTCTCGGACACGGTTACCAGGCGGAGCGCGTCGTCGTGCTCGGCGACGACGAGAACGCGCTCGCGGCGCTTCTCACGGAGCTCTGCCAGCGTCACGCAGCGGTCGTGATCACCGGCGGACTCGGTCCGACGCTCGACGACGTCACGCGCCATGCGGTCGCGCGCGCGGCGTCCGTCGAACTCGTCCTCGCCGAACACGTCGTCCTGGAGCTGCGGCAGCGCTTCGCGGCACGACAGCAGCCGTTCGCGGAAGCCAACGCGCGCCAAGCGCTCTTCCCCGCGGGCGCGGAGATCCTCGAGAACCCGCTTGGAACCGCGCCCGGATTCGTGTGTCCGCTGAACGGCGCGCTCGTGTTCGCTCTGCCGGGCCCGCCGCGCGAGATGCTCCCGATGCTGGAGCGCGACGTCGTGCCGCGACTCGCCGCCGCAGCGCGCTCGCCCGTCGCGATCGAGCTCCACCGCTTCTACTTGTTCGGGATCGCCGAGAGCCGGCTGGGCGAGATGTGCGGCGACTGGATGAAGCGGACGACCACGCCCGTGATGGGCATCACGTCGGGGAGCGGTGTCTTGACGGTGTCGCTCCGGGCCGCGCACGCCGATCGCGCAGCCGCGCGATCGCAGATCGACCAGCGCGCGCGCGAGTTCCGCGAGCGGTTGCAGCCGTACATCTACAGCGAGAACGAGCCCGCGTTGGAAACGGTGCTCGGGCGCCAGCTCATCGCGCGCGGGATTCGGGTAACGACCGCGGAGTCCTGCACCGGCGGTCTGCTCGCCGAGCGCTTGACGCGCGTCCCCGGGATCAGCGCCGTGTTCGATCGCGGGTTCGTCTGCTATTCGAACCGCGCGAAGTCGGAGCTGTGCGGCGTCGACGAGGCGTTGATCGAGCGGCACGGCGCGGTCTCGCGCGAGGTCGCGGCCGCACTCGCGAGCGGCGCCGCGGAGCGAGCGAACGCGCGGCTCGCGGTCTCGATCACCGGCGTCGCGGGCCCGGACGGCGGGACCGCCGAGAAACCCGTCGGCCTCGTCTGGTTCGGAGTTTCTTTCGACGGCGAGGTGACGACCCAGGAGCGGCGCTTCCCCGCGTACGGCCGCGACCTCGTCCGCGAGTTCGCCGCCAGCACCGCGCTCGACCTCGCGCGCAGGCGCATCGGCGGGTGACGGTCGCATTGACCGGTTCGGACACCGCCGCTATCCTCCTCCGCCCTGCACTACCCCGTGGTGTAATCGGTAACACAACAGGTTTTGGTCCTGTTATTCCTGGTTCGAGTCCAGGCGGGGTAACCACGCTCGACGGCTCAAGTGCGCGCCCGTCGCTGCCCGATGCTCGGGCATGCAGATCTTTCCGCTCCTCGCCGCGTCATTGCTGGTCGCCGGCGCCGTTTCGTCGTGCGGAGCGCCGAGCTTCGGCGTGACGCCGCGCCTCGGGACGCTCGACATCGACGGCGACATCGGTGTCGCGACCGCGGGCGTCACTGCCAAGAACTCGGTCGAGAGCCTCGGCCTCGTCGAAGACGACAGCGTGTTCAGCGGACGCGTCGATCTCGATTGGGGCGGCGTTCACGTGACTGCGGCGGGTCAGTCGTCGACGCACGACGGAGACGGCGTGCTCGAAGCCGACATCAGTCAGGGCGGCACGACGATCACCGCCGGCACGGCGGTGGAGTCGAAGCTCGACATCGGCATCTACTCGGGCGTCGTCACGTTCGACCTCTTGCCGACGGACAATTTCGAGCTCGGCCTGGGCCTGGGCGTCGCGGCGATCGACTTCGACGTGTCCTTCACGGACCCGGGCACGAGCGATCGCATCGCGACCGACGAGACCGTACCGCTGCCGGTGATCGCGCTGCGCGGCGCCGTCGCGTTCGGGCCCGTCGACGTGTCCGTGCTCGCGAACGGCATGGCGGTCGCGATCGACGGCGACGAAGCGACGTACATCGACATCGATGCGATGGCGCGGGTGCGCGTGCTCGGCAGCGACGATCGCTTCACCGGTTGGATCACGCTCGGTTGGCGCCAGATCGACCTCGACGCGGAGTACGAGGACGACGGCGAGGCCGAGCTCGACCTTGAGTTCAGCGGCCCGTACTTCGGGCTGACGTTCGCGTTCTGAGCGTCAGTAGCCGAGCGACTCGATGATCCGCAGCGTTTCGGGGTCGAGCTTCGCCCGCTGAGCGTCGAGCGATTCGGCGAGCGTCGCGAACGACGCATCCGCGGCCGTGAAACGTGCTAGCTCGGACCGCAGGTGCGTCAAGCGCGCGGCATCTAGCGGCGAACGGATCAAGTTCTGCGTCTCGTTCGGATCGCGGGCCAGATCGTAGAGCTCCTCGCTCAATAGCACTGCTCGCCCTGCGAGATGCGTCGAGCGTTGGATCAGCTTGAGATCTCCGATGCGGACTCCCTTGCCCTGGATCGCGCGGTCCTGCTCGGTCCGGTCGACTTTCTCGACGAAGACGGCGTGAGGCGCCATGTCATCGGATCGGATCAGCGACGCGCGCGAGCTTCCATGCGGCCCACGAGCGATCGAGAGATCGAGGGGCGGAAGACCGGCGAGCTCGAGCAACGTCGGCGCGAGGTCGGCGAGCGATACATCACCGGAGCGCCGCCCGACGTTCGCGGGAGGTCCCGGCATGCGCATGATGAGCGGCACGCGGCACGTCGCCTCGTACGCGTCGCGCCCGTGTTCGAACCAATAATCGTGCTCGCCGAGGCTCTCGCCGTGGTCGGCGGTGACGACGACGATCGTATTTTCGAGCGCGCCGCTCTCACGCAGCTGGCGGATGAGTCGACCGATCTCGTGGTCGACGTAGTGAACCTCGCCGTCGTAGAGATCGCGCACGAGCGCGGCGTCGGTCTTCCCGTCCGCGCTGCGCGCGTGCGGGGGCACGTTGTACTCCGCGACAATGGATCGCTCAGAACTCGGTGCGATCCAGTCCGGCGTCGTGCGCTCGAACACGCGGTGCTCCGGCGGCGGGTCGTACAGACCGTGCGGATCCATGTAGTGGAGCCACAGGAACCACGGCTTCTCGCCGTTCACGATCGATCGAGTCGGGCCGGCACCGTCCACGCTCGCCGCGTTGGAGAGGCCGAGCGCGACGAGCGCACCATCCGTCAGCGAGCTCGCCGTGCGCTGCGGCACGTCGTCGGGCGGAACGCCCTGAGTCTGCGGCAGATCCTCGACCCACATGTCGAACCCGCGCGCCAGTCCCGAGAAATCGTTCTTCAGCACGAAGTTGCCGACGATCGCGCCGGTCGCGTAGCCGCCCTCGCGAAACTTCTCCGCCAGCAGCGGGAAGCGCAGCTCGATCGGCATCACGAGGTCGCGTACGCCATGATCGTGCGGATAGAGGCCCGTCATCAGCGACGCGATCGCAGGCGTCGTCTTCGCGCGCGGCGTCTCCGCGTGCGTGAACAAGAGTCCCTCGGCTGCGAGTGCATCGAGATTCGGCGTCGTATTGCGCTCGCCGCCGAGCGCCGAGATGCGATCGGCGCGTAGCGTGTCGATCGAGATGAGCAGCACGTTCGGGCGCTGCGGCTCCTTGGCGCAGGCTGCCGTGAAGAGCAGCAGCGAGAGAGCGGTCGTTCGTGAGCAGTTCATCGCGGCGGCCTGCATCGTAGCTCGGCCCTCGCATCCAATCTGGTGGCGAGCTGGCGCACGCCTTGCACCTGTAGACGTCGAGCTCGAAACAGCCAGGTCTCCGTCCGTGTAGCATGCGTCGCGCTCGCGCGCCGCTCATGCACGAATCGTCACAGACCCCCACGCCCAGGCTGGATGCCGCGCTCACCGGCCCATCCTTCCGCGCGCTTCCGCTGCCGAGCGCCACGTTGGCGAACCTGCAGAAGCTGGGCTACCACGTGATGACGCCAATCCAGGCCGCGAGTCTGCCGATCGCGCTCGCGGGGCACGACCTGATCGCGCAGGCGAAGACGGGCAGCGGCAAGACGGCGGCGTTCGCGCTCACCTTGCTTTTCAAGTTGGATGTCGGGCGCTTCGGGGTCCAAGCGCTGGTTTTATGTCCGACGCGCGAGCTCGCCGACCAAGTGGCGGTGGAGATCCGCCGGCTCGCGCGCGCCGAGGAGAACATCAAGATCCTCACGCTGTGCGGCGGTGCTCCGATCAGGCCGCAGCTCGCGAGTCTGGAGCACGGAGCCCACGTCGTCGTCGGAACACCAGGCCGAGTGATGGATCACCTGAAGCGCGGGAGCCTGAAGCTCGATCGACTGAACACGCTCGTGCTCGACGAAGCCGACCGCATGCTCGACATGGGCTTCTTCGACGACATCATCACCGTCGCAAAGCACTGTCCGGTCGACCGCCAGACACTGTTGTTCTCGGCGACGTACCCCGAGGGCATCGCCGAGCTGAGCCGCCAGTTCTTGCGTGCGCCCAAGGAAGTGAAGCTTCTCGAGCAGCACGCCGCGACCAAGATCCGCCAACGCTTCTACGCCGTCGAAGAGGACGCGCGCTTGTCCGCGGTGCCGCTCTTGCTGCACCATTTTCGGCCGGTGCGGACGCTCGCGTTCTGCAACACGAAGCAACGCTGCCGCGATCTCGTCCAGAGCCTGGGCGAGGACGACATCGTCGCGCTCGCTTTGCACGGCGACCTCGACCAGCGCGAGCGCGATCAAGTGCTGATCCAGTTCGTGAACAAGAGTTGCTCGGTGCTCGTCGCGACCGACGTCGCGGCGCGCGGGCTCGACATCGATCGCCTGGAGGCCGTGATCAACGTCGACGTCACGCGCGATCCAGAAGTGCACGTCCACCGCATCGGCCGCACCGGTCGCGTCGACGAAGACGGTTGGGCGCTGAGCCTCGTCGGGCCGTGGGAGAGGGAAAGCGTCCAGCGCATCGGGGAGCTGCAAGGCACTGCTGCCGAATGGCACACGCTGACGGGGCTCGCGCGGAAAAGCCGCGAGCCGCTCGTGCCCCCGATGATCACGCTGCAGATCTTGGGCGGTCGCAAGGAGAAGATTCGCGCGGGCGACGTGCTCGGCGCACTCACGGGGGAAGCCGGCTTCGATGCGGCGCAAGTCGGCAAGATCACGGTGAACGACAGCGCCACGTACGTCGCCGTCGACTATCGCATCGGCGCGAAAGCCCTGCAGAAGCTCTCGGCCGGAAAGGTCAAGGGCAAGACGGTGCGCGTGCGGATGCTGTAGTTCTGCGAGGACGTCCCAGCCGCCGTGCGTTGGCGTCGTCCGATGGACGGAAGCGGAGCCGCCAAGCACCGAACGAACAAGGAGTGTCACTTGGGTGACTCACGAGAGTCCTTCCTCCCGGTCGGGGAGATGGGCAAGCATTCCAAGGTCCTCATTCAGGTGCTTCGCGGGTCCGCTGACGCGTCGATCCACTTCGAGGATCTGCGAAGGTTGCTCCTGCACCTTGGATTCGGGGAGCGAGTGCGCGGAAGCCACCATGTCTTCACAAGAACCGGCGTCGATGAGATCCTGAACCTTCAGTCGCGTGGCGCCCAAGCCAAGCCCTACCAGGTCAAGCAGGTGCGTCAGGTCGTGATGAAGTACAAACTCGGAGACAGAGATGTCGAGTGACACCAGGTACGAGATGGTCATTTACTGGAGCGAGGACGACCAGTCCTTCATCGCGGAGGTGCCCGAGCTAGCTGGATGCGCGGCGGACGGCGCGACGTATCAGGAAGCCGTGGCGAATGCAGAGCTCGTGATCGCCGAATGGATCGAGAGCGCAAGATCGCTTGGTCGTGAGATTCCGACTCCGCGCGGCAGATTGAAGTTCGCGTAACGCGGATACGGCGTCAGTCGCTATTCATCGGGTTCGCAGCCGCCCACGCCACCTTCGAGCGGTCACTCTGCTGAGCACGGAGTGCAACCCGTCGCATGACACCCACGCAGCGATCGGACCGACGCTTGGCATCCGGTCATGAGGCGTGGCATCGCGCTCACCGCCGCCGCACGAACTCAGGCTCGAGATACCGCTTGCCGAGCAGCTTCGCTTGCGTGCGCTCCTCCGGAGTCGGCACGCCCGATTCGAACTGAACCGCGAGCGCGCTCGACAGCGCCGCCCGCAGGATCGGCGCGAAGGTTTCGCACGTCACGGTCGGCGCGAGATCCCGCACCGTCGCGATCGCGCCCTCGAGCAGCGACGATCCGAGCTTGATCGATCCGTGGTGCAGCACGCGACCGCGCTTGCGGCGCTGCGCAGAGCCGACGCCTTTGCGTCCACCCCACGCGAGATCGACGTCCGTCGAGTGGTGGAAGCACATGCCGGTCTCACCGCGGTCCGATTCGAGAGTGGCGGCGCCGCGCGGAGTTGCAGGCACTCCGAATTCGCTGAGCGCGCTCTGGATCGCAGCGTGCACGCGTGCATAGGACTCGGTCAGCGAGCACCGGTACACGTCGTGATCGAGCGGCGCCGTGATCGAGAACGTCCGCTCGTTCACGTGGTGGATCGCGCCGCCGCCGGTGATGCGGCGCACGACGACGGGAGCGCGCTGGCCGGGCAGCGCGCTCGTGGCGGCCGGCACATCGGCGACGCGTTGGAAGTAGCCGAGCGACAGAGTGTCCGGGCTCCAACTGTAGAAGCGCAGCGTCGGCGGACTCTCCGTGCTCTCGAGCAGGGCCTCGTCGAGGCCCATGTTGAACGCCGGTTCGGCGCCCCAGGTCGTGATCAGTCGCCAGGTTTCCATCGACGGGCTCGGCCGTTGGATCGTGCGCTCCGAACCGGCGAGTGCACGTCGAGAGTTCCGCGCACGGTAGCGCGCGCTAGGCGTACGCCTCGATCGGCGGGCACGCGCACACGAGGTTCTTGTCGCCGTACGCGTTGTCGATGCGCGCTACGGCGGGCCAGAACTTGTGCTCGCGCGTCCACGGCGCGGGGAAAGCCGCTTGCTCGCGCGTGTACGGGTGCTTCCACTCGTCGATCGCGATCATCTCCTGCGTGTGCGGCGCGTTCTTCAAGGGGTTGTCGAGCTTGTCGATGCGGCCCTCGGCGATCTCGCGCGCTTCTTCGCGGATCGCGATCAGCGCGTCGCAGAAGCGGTCGAGCTCTTCCTTCGACTCACTCTCGGTCGGCTCGATCATCAGAGTTCCGACGACCGGGAACGACATCGTGGGCGCGTGGAACCCGTAGTCCATCAGTCGCTTCGCGATGTCGTCGACCTCGACGCCGACGGCCTTCAGCGGTCGCACGTCGACGATGCACTCGTGCGCGACGAGCCCGTGCGCGCCGCTGTACAGGATCGGGAAGTGCTCGGAGAGACGTTGCGCGACGTAGTTCGCGTTGAGAATCGCGACCTGCGTAGCGCGCGTAAGTCCTTCGCCGCCCATCATGCGGATGTACATCCACGAGATCGGCAGGATGCTCGCGCTGCCCCACGGCGCGGCGGAGATCGCGCCGATCGCGGTGGAGCCGCCGGTTTCGATCACCGCGTGGCCGGGCAAGAACGGCGCGAGGTGCTTGGCGACGCAGATCGGTCCCATGCCGGGTCCGCCGCCGCCGTGCGGAATGCAGAAGGTCTTGTGCAAGTTCAAGTGGCACACGTCCGCGCCGAAGTCGCCCGGTCGGCACAGGCCCACCTGCGCGTTCATGTTCGCGCCGTCCATGTACACCTGACCGCCGGCTTCGTGGACGATCTTGCAGATGTCCTTGATCGACGCTTCGAACACGCCGTGCGTCGACGGATACGTGACCATCAGCGCGGCGAGCTCGGTCGCGTGCGCGGCGACCTTCGCGCGAAGATCAGCGACGTCGATGTTGCCGGCTTCGTCGCACTCGACGACGACGACCTTCATGCCGACCATGACCGCGCTCGCGGGATTCGTCCCGTGCGCGGAGTGCGGGAACAGGCAGACGTTGCGCGACAGCGCGCCGCGGTCTTGATGGTAGGCGCGGATCACTTGGAGTCCCGCATACTCGCCTTGCGATCCGGCGTTCGGCTGCAGTGAGACGGCGTGGAAGCCCGTGATCTCCGCCAGCCAGCGCTCGAGGTCGCGGAAGAGCTTCTGGTAGCCCGCCGTCTGCGCCATCGGCGCGAACGGATGGATTCCGCCGAAGCCCGGGTACGTGATCGGCAGCATCTCCGCGGCCGCGTTGAGCTTCATCGTGCACGAGCCGAGCGGGATCATCGACGTCGTGAGCGAGAGGTCGCGCGACTGCAAGCGGTGCAGGTAGCGCATCATCTCGGACTCCGAGTGATGCGTGTTGAACACCGGGTGCTCGAGGATCGCGCTCTTCCGCGTGAGGGAACCGAAGTCGAGCGGACGCGTATCGGCGGCGAGCGCATGCACCGCCGGCACGTCGGCCTTCGAACCTGCGAAGGCGGCCAGGATCAGCGCGATCTCGTGCGGCGTCGTCGTCTCGTCGAGCGACACGCCGACTCCGTCGGGCCCGTCGCCGTACGCGCGCAGGTTGATGCGCTCGCGATCGGCGGCGGCGAGCACCTTGCGCGATTCGCTCGCGGAGAGATCGACGCGCAGCGTGTCGAAGAAGAGGCCCGGGCGGACCTTCTTGCCCTGACGCCGCAATCCTTCGGCGAGCACGACGGTGGACCGATGGACGCGCGCCGCGATGCGGCGCAATCCCTGCGGCCCGTGGTAAGCGGCGTACGCGCCCGCGATCACGGCGAGGAGGACCTGCGCGGTGCAGATGTTCGACGTCGCCTTCTCGCGCCGGATGTGCTGCTCGCGCGTCTGCAACGCAAGTCGCAACGCGGGACGCTTGCGTCGATCGATGGAGACGCCGACGAGTCGTCCGGGCAAGCTGCGCTTGTAGGCTTCGCGCGTCGCGAAGTACGCCGCGTGCGGACCGCCGTAGCCGAGCGGAACGCCGAAGCGTTGCGTGTTCCCGACCGCGATGTCGGCGCCGAACGCGCCTGGCGGCTCGAGGAGCACGAGCGCGAGTAGGTCGCACGCGGCGGTCACGAGCGCGCCGGACGCGTGCGCTCGCACGCAGAACGACGCGTAGTCACGGACGACGCCGTCCGTCGACGGATACTGGATCAGCGCGCCGAACACGCCCTCGTCGAACTCGAACGTCGCCGGATCGCCGACCACGACCTCGATCCCTAATGGATGCGCACGCGTCTCGACGACGTCGATCGTCTGCGGATGGCAGTCGGCGGCGACGAAGAACGTGCGCGCCGACTTGTGCTTGCACGCGTCGAGCGACAGCGTCATCGCTTCAGCGGCCGCGGTCCCTTCGTCGAGCATCGACGCATTCGCGATGTCGAGGCCCGTCAGGTCCTTGATCATCGTCTGGTAATTGAGCAGCGCCTCCAGACGTCCCTGCGAGATCTCCGGCTGGTACGGCGTGTACTGCGTGTACCAACCCGGGTTCTCGAGGATGTTGCGCACGAGCACGGGCGGCGTGACGCAGTCGCTGTAGCCCATGCCGAGGAACGAGCGGTACACCTGATTCTCGCGCGCGAGACCGATGATCTCCGCGAGCGCGTCACGCTCGCTGCGGCCCGGCCCGATGTCTAGCGGTCGGCGCATGCGGATGCTCGCCGGCACCGCGGCGTCCGCGAGCGCATCGAGCGATGCGTAGCCGATGCGCTCCAGCATCTCGGTGACTTGCGCGTCGTCGGGACCGATGTGCCTTTCGGCGAAGCGATCCTGGGGAAAGATCTCGCTCTCGGCAGGGGACATCTCGTGCACCTTCCGGGGGGCCGTGTGGGGCGATTGTGTGCGCGTCATGACGGTCTCGAGCGAGCCCGCAGGCTCGCTCAGTGCTTCTGCTCGGCCAGGAACTTCTCGTACGCCTTCGCGTCCATCAGCTTGTCGAAGGACTTCGACTCCGGCTTCACGCGGATGAGCCAACCCTTCTCCCACGGATCCTTGGCGAGCACTTCGAGGTGATCCTCGATCGTCGCGTTGATCTCCATCACTTCGCCGGCGAGCGGGCTGTTCAGGTCCGCGACTGCCTTAACGGACTCGATCTCGCCGAACGTGTCGCCCGCGGCGAGCAATCGGCCGACATCGGGCAGATCGCAGTAGACGAGATCGCCTTCGTTGCCGTTCGAGAGCTCTTTCACCGCGAAGTCGGTGATGCCGATCAGCACGGTGTCGCCATCGGACTTCACCCACTCGTGGGTCTCGGTGTACCTGCGGTCGTCGGGGCGCATGGCTTTGGAACGGCTGTCGCCGCTTTTCGAGGCTGTGTCGTGGTTCATGTCTACTTACGAGTCCGTGAGAAGAAAGGCAGCGCACAGAATCGTGCTGCCTGCCGTTTGCCTTTGATGTCGATCTCGACCGCTTCGCCCGGCGCGCCGCGATCGACCGGTGCGTACGCGGTTGCGATGTTCGTTCCGAGCGTCGGCGACGGCGAGCCGCTGCAGATCTCGCCCAGCAGGCGCTCGCCGTCGACGAGCGTGTAGCCCTGTCGCGGCACGCGCGGTCCGTCGGTCTTCACGCCGACGAGACGGCGCTGTGGAGCCTTCGCGATCTTCTCGAGCGCGCTCCGGCCGATCCAATCGCCTTTGTCCGCATGGAACGAGACGCCGAACGCGAGGCCGGCTTCGATCGGATTGTGCGTGGCGTCGATCTCGTGACCGTAGAGCGGCATGCCGGCTTCGAGCCGCAGCGTGTCGCGCGCGGCGAGTCCGATCGGAGCGAGCCCGCGCGCCGCGCCGGCAGCCATCGCGTCCTTCCACACGCGCTCGCCATCCTTCGCATCGATATAAACCTCGAAGCCGTCCTCGCCCGTGTAACCGGTGCGGCTGATGCGCGTGCGCGGCAAGCCGCACACGTTGCCAAGTCCGAAGCGGTAGTAGCCGACCGACGCCAAGTCGAGATCGGGCACGAGATCCTGAAGGATCGCCTGCGACTCTTGACCTTGCAGCGCGATCATCGCGGTGCGCTCGGTCTGGTCGTCGATCGTGACGTCGAATCCGCGCGCGTGCTCGCGCATCCACGCGAGATCGACCGCCGTGTTCGATGCGTTGACGACGAGGTACACCTCGTCCTCGCTTCGGTAGACGAGCAGGTCGTCGATCGGATTGCCGTCCGCGCGGCAGAAGAGCGAGTAGCGGATCGCGCCCACGGGGATCTTCGCACAGTAGTTCGTCGCGATGCGATCGACGAAGCGCACACGGTCGGGACCGGTGACGCTGACGCGCCCCATGTGCGACAGGTCGAAGAGGCCCGCGCGCTCACGGACGCGTCGCACCTCGTCGAGGATCGGGCCGTATTGAACCGGCATGTGCCAGCCGCCGAACTCCACCATCTTCGCGCCGAGCTCGGCGTGCACCCGTTCGAGCGGTGTGTGCTTCATGGTCGATGCGCGGGAGGCCGGGGAGGTGAGTGGGGCGTTAATGGAGCAGGGGCGCAGAAACCCGCTGCGTGGTCTGCGCCCCTGTCGTGTGCAGCCTCGTAGATAGGGGGCCGCGGACGCCTTCAGGGTCGTCCAAGCACGGGTCCTTGAGCCTGAGAGTTTCGCGCGATTCCTCGCGCTTGCCCCTTCGGCGTCCGGTCTGAGACCGGAGCTCTCCCCGAGCCTGCGTTTTCGTTTGGAGGGGGAGAATGTAGTGCAGCTCGCGCAGTCCGTCGAGAGCGGAGCGCGCGGGCCGCGTCCGGGGCCCTGGCCGCGGGATACAGTTCAGCGTGCCCCTCTCGTTCCCGCTCCCCGCGGGGTCCCCAAAGGTTCGCACGGCCCTCGGACTCCTTATATATGCTGCGGCGTGCGCGCTTCCCGCGGCTGCCGCAGGCGACCCGTTTGCCGCCGGTCTCGCGTGGTCGCGGGCCGCGGATGCGGCCGATCCGTGGATCGCGCGCAGCGTGTGCCTCGCCGCGGACGACAACCTCGTTTGGTCGGCATCCGGCGGAGGCGCGGCGCACCTCGACCTGTTCTCGTTCCACACGCCGGCCGGCACGTCTACGCCCGCCGTGCCGCTGTGGCGCGACGACAGCATCGCCGCCGCCGTCGGCACGCCGCTGGTCGTCGGTGCGCGCGATGGGGGAGAGCTCTTCTCGGTCGCGCAATTGCCCGGACCGACTGCGCTGCTGCGCAAGACGCGCGTCGCGCGCCACGATCCGGCGAACTCTGTCCCGCACTGGACGTACGAAGCGGGCACGCTCACGAATGGCCCCGCGCGCATCGCGTGCGACGCCGGCGGCGATCTCGTCGTGATGGGCCTGTGGATCCAACTCACGTCGACCGTGGACCTCGTGTGGCTCTCGGGATCCACCGGTGCGCTCCTCGCTCACGCCACGGTCAGCGCGCCGAACCTGAGCCAGATCGCCGTCTCCGCCGACGGATCGACGACGCTCGTCAGCTGCGGGCTCGACGTGTGGGTCTTCGATGCGAGCGGCGCGGTCGTGCACCACGTCGCGCTCACGTCTTCGACGCCGGCGATCGCGATCTCGAACTCCGGCGACACGTTCACGGTCGGTGGGATCGGCGGGCTGCGCGTGTTCGCGAGACAGACCGCGGGCTACGCGCTCGTGCGGGAGATCGGCGGCCAGCAGGGCGAGCTCTCCGCGCGCTGCGCACTCTCGGGTGACGGTCGCACGCTGGCGATCGGTTGGTGGCGCTACACGAACGGCGTCGATCTGCGCTGCGAGGTGTGGGATCTCGCGCTCGGCGTGCGCCGGTTCGAGCGCGCGCAGCACGGAACCCCCGGCGGACTCCAAAACTTGCCCGAGGCCGTGAGCGTGACATCCGATGGACGGCGCGCCGCGTTCGGCTGCTGGGGCGACGGCACGAGCGCGCCGGACTTGCTGCTCGTCGACGTCGCGACGGGCACGACGCGACTCGAGCTCGACCTCGAGGGCAGTATCCACGCGCTGGCGCTGGACCGCGAGGGAACGCGCGTCGCCGTTGCGATGAAGCACACGCACGCAAACCTGCTCGGCAACACGGGCGAGATCCGCGTGTACGACAGCGGCGAGCGCGATCTCGTCGTCGTCGGTCAGCCGCGCGTCGGCGGAACGCTCGAGCTCGCCGCCAAGCGCGCCGATGCGAGCCTGTGCGTCTTCATGTTCGGCCTTCCGAGGTCGGAGCCGCTGACGTTCCCGGGCGTCGCGGGTGTCTTGTGGCTCAAGCGAGCGCGATTGATCTCGATCCCGGTGTTGCCGGATGCGAACCGCCGAGCCGATCTCTCGATCGCGATTCCAGCCGATCCGTCGCTCGCGGGCCGTCAGTGGCACATGCAGGCCGCGTTCCGCGTGAATGGGACGCTCGTGTTCGGCGATTCGCGCGTCGATCCGCTCATCTTGTAGCCGCCGACGCGCGCCTCGATTCGCGACGCGCGCACCTGGAATTCGTTTCCAACGCCGCGCTCTCCTCAAGACGGCGAACGCCGACGCTCGATACCGGGCAAGTCTCGCGCGTCCATTTTGGCCGCGTGCGCGTCGCGCGTACGGCTCCCCGGCTGTCCGCGTTCCGAACCGCCCCATGAGGATTCACTCGATGACTGTTGGCAAGCGTGCCGTTTGGTCCCTGTACTTCGCGCTGTCGCTCGTGTTCTCGAGCTGCACCGGTGGCGGTTCGTCCTCGTCGACCCCGAACGCGATCGCGAGCGTGGTCCAAGACCTGACGCTCGATCCGGACGGCCTTACGACGGTGATCACGTTCAACTCGGCCGGCTCGCTCGCAGCGGCCGTGTCCGCGAACTTCGAAGCCGACGACGGGCAGACCGCGCAGACGGTCACCGTCGTCGACGACGAAGTGACGGTCGTGTGGGACGAGCGCGTCACGCCGGCGCACGAAGTGCGCGTCGTCAACCTCGCGGGCGTCTCGGCCGCGTTCGAGCCGGTCACGACGAGCGACGACTCCGTGCCGACGTTCACGATCACGGACGGCACACAGAACCCGGGCCTCGGCGGCGACACCATCGAGGTGACGTTCGCGGGTCCGAACGTCGTGGAGACCCTGGCGGAGGATGTGGACACTTGGGTCCTGAATGTCGGCGGACAACCGCGCGATCTGACGGGATCGACGTTCGCGCTGAACACCGCGACGCAAGTGCTCACGATCACGCTCGGCCCGGATGCGAACCTGCATGCGACGTTCACGCTCGCGGCGGCGACGCTGACGAGCGTCGCCGACATCGCGCTCGCGACGACCGCGATCAACGGGATCGCGACCGGAGACGTGGCCGCGCCGGCGCTGACCTCGGCGGAGCAGAACCTGACCGAGGACGAGTTCGGTCGCGTGATCGACTTCACGTTCGACGAAGCGATGGATCCGCTGCTCTCGCTCGGACTCGCGCGCTACGCGCCGCCGGCGCCGGGTGTCGCGACCGACGTCGAGCAGATCGCGGAGGACGTGTTCCGCGTCACGTTCAGCGAGCCCGTCATCCCGGGCGTCGATCAAGTGACCCTGTCGGGGCTCGTCGATTTGCACGGCAACTCGTTCCCGAACGGTGCGCAAGCGATCACGCAACCCGCGCCGGTCGTGAACACGTACGACACCACGTCGGCGGTCACCGTGCAGGGTCTCCTCGAAGACCTCCTCGTGATCGAGACCACGCAAGCGTTCGACGCCGATGAAGCGATCGATCCCGCCAACTGGGACCTCGTCGTCGACGGCAACACGATCACGATGGCCGACCAGGAGTTCGAGTACGACCTCCTGCTCAAGACGCTGACGATCACGCTCGACTTCGACATGCGCAACGGC
>JANLUN010000053.1:0-7460 GCA_031363505.1 Planctomycetota bacterium
CGCGCGTCGAGCCGTTCGGTGCGTTCGTCGCGCTCGGCGGCGGCGTCGAAGGGTTGGTGCACGTCTCGAACCTTTCGCGCCGGCGCATCGAGGACGCGAAGGAGTT
Organism: Planctomycetota bacterium; assembly: GCA_031363505.1. GTDB lineage: Bacteria > Planctomycetota > UBA1135 > UBA1135 > JANLUN01. Next base: position 107 of record JANLUN010000053.1, read on the forward strand.
CGTGCAACCGGGCCAGGAAGTCGAGGTCAAGATCCTCGAGATCAAAGACGGCGGCAAGCGCGTCGGTCTCGGCATGAAGCAGCTCGAACCGGACCCGTGGCAGGAAGCGTCGCATCGCTTCCCGGCGGACACCGTCGTGAACGGTCGCGTCACGCGCCTGACGGAGTTCGGCGCGTTCGTCGAAGTCGCGCCCGGACTCGAAGGCTTGATCCACCTGTCGCAGCTCGGCAAGGAACGCGTCCGCCGGGCCAGCGACGTGCTCAAGTCCGGCCAGGACGTGTCGGTTCGTGTCATCGCGGTCGAGCCGGGGCGCGAGCGCATGTCGCTTTCGCGCCTCGACGCGCGCGGCGCAGTGCTCGGATCCGAGGAGGCCGTCGACGCGTCGGTGATCGACGAAGCCTTGCAGAAGAACGCGGTTCAGCCGTCGGGCACGAACCTCGGCAACTTGTTCCGCGCGCTTCGGCCGCCGCCCAGTTCGAAATCGAGCTGACCCGCTCCCACTCAGAGCGCGGGGTCGACGAGACTCGGGAGCAGCAGCAACACGTCCGCGGCCGCGAACGTGTGCACCTTTATGTTCGCACGCGCGATCCACCATTCGCTCCCAGGTTCGTGCGCGAGCGCCGGAACCGCGCCGGGTCGCAACCCCTGACAGCTCGCCGGACGAACGTCGATGCCGGAAGGGCCTTGCCCAGCGAGCGCATTCCCGAGCGAGCCGGCGACGAAGCTCGCCACCTCGAGGAGCGCATCTTTCGTCGCGGCGTCGACGGTCGAAAGCGCGCGCTGCGCTTCGACGACGTCGTTCGGCAGCATGAGAAAGAAACCCGCGAGCGTGAGTGCGTCGGGCAACGGCACGAGCAGGCAACCCTGCGCGGTGCGCTCGCCGTGGCGGTAGGCCTGCTTGAGCGAGATGTGAACGACGCCCGCGCCCGCCGCGCGTTCCTCCGCGCGTCGAACGTCGCACGAGAGCACGCGCACCTCGCGCTCGATGATCATCGACAGATCGGTCGCGACGCGCTGCACGAGCTCGCTCACGCGCTCTGCGTGCGACGCGTTCGTCGCCGGTCTCAAGTGCTCGCCCGCCGCTTTGGACACGTCACGCCCCGCGCGCGCGGGCCGAAAGGAGCGGTTCCAGTAGGGCTCGGGCTTCCGCCGCGGTGAACGGCCGCGCGAGGCAGGCATTCGCACCGGCCGAGAGAGCGCGCGCGGGCAACGATCGCCCGCTCGAGACGAGCACGAGCGGCAGATCTTGCCGCGTCGAGTCCCTACGCACGTCACGAATGAACTCGATTGCGCCGGACAGGTCCAAGTCGAGGAGCACGAGCTCGACGTCCGAATGCTCCGACATACAGACCAGCGCTCCGCGGCCGTCGCCGGCCTCGAGGACGCCGTCGAAGGAGAGATCGGCCTCGCGCAGCACGCGCTTTGCTATCGCGCGGAGCGGAGCAGAATCGTCGACGATGAGAACTTGGCTCATGGGCACGCTGGTGTGCGCAGCGGGGGAACCGTGCGCACGAACTCGCGTGACCCTGATTCGGCATCCGCGGCCGGAATCCCTTAGCAATTCGCGCCCGAGCTAGTAGCTCTCGGAGCTCGACGGGAACTCGCCGCTCTTCACGTCGCCGACGTAGTGCTTGAACGCGGCTTGCATGGTCTCCGCCAGCTCTGCGTAGCGCCGCACGAAGCGCGGATGGAAGCGCGTGTAGAGCCCGAGCATGTCCTGCGTGACGAGGATCTGCCCGTCGCATCCCCCACCCGCTCCGATCCCGATCACCGGCACGTGCAGGTCTTTCGAGATCGTCGCCGCGACCGACGCCGGAACTTTCTCGAGCACGATCGCGAACGCGCCCGCGTCTTGGAGCGCGCGTGCATCGCGCGCGAGTTCCGCCGCCTCGTCGGGCGTCGTCGCGCGCACTTGGTACGTGCCGAACTTGTGGATCGACTGCGGCGTGAGACCGAGGTGCCCCATCACCGGGATGCCGACGTCGACGATGCGACGGACGGTTTCGCAGATCACTTGGCCGCCTTCGAGCTTCACCGCTTCGACCGCGGCCTCCTTCACCATGCGGCCCGCGTTGCGCAGCGCTTCGTCGGGATTCACTTGGAACGACATGAACGGCAGGTCGCCGACGACGAGCGCGCGCTCGACTCCCGCGGAAACGAGTGCCGCGTGGTAGAGCATCTGCTCCATCGTCACGGCGACCGTCGTCTCCTTGCCTTGCACCACCATCGCGACCGAATCGCCTACGAGGATCACGTCGATGCCCGCCTTGTCGAGCAGCTGCGCCATCGTGAAGTCGTACGCAGTGAGCGCGGCGATCGTCTCGTGCCGCTCCTTCATGCGCTGCACGCTCTTGGTCGTCACCTTGCGGCGTGCGACGACGTCTTTGCGCGGTTCTCCGGAGTTCGGCATTTCGCTTGGGGCTCGGGTCTACGGGGATCGGTCGGCGGCCTGACCGCTCTATTTTGCGATGCCGTGCGTGAGCAGCGCCAGCGCGGACCGCGCCCCATCGAGCGCGGCGCTCATGATCCCGCCCGCGAAACCTGCGCCCTCGCCCACCGGATAGAGGTTCGCGAAGCCCTGGGCGAGCCGCGTTTCCGGGTCGCGCGGCATGCGCACGGGCCCCGAGCTGCGCGTCTCGATCCCCACGAGGACGCCCGATTCGCCCGCGAAACCCGGGATCGTGCGGTCGAAACGCACGATCGCGCGGCGCAGTGCGTCGCGGAGCAGCGGCGGGAGCAGCGCGTCGATGCGCTGCGGGCGCGTGCCGAGCACGTAGCTCGTGCTGTGCTCCGCGTTCGAGTCGCGACCTTCGAGGAACTCGCGCACGCCTTGCACGGGAGCCGTGTAGTCCGCGCCACCGGCCGCGAAGAACCGCGCTTCGAGCTCGCGTTGCAAGGCCACGCCGGCGAAAGGCGCGTCGCCGAATTCAGCCGGTGACATCGTCGTCACGATCGCCGCGTTCGCGTACGGCGACGAGTGCCGCGAGTTGCTCATGCCGTTCGTGCACAGGATGCCCGCCTCGTTCACGCTCGCGACGATGCGTCCGCCCGGACACATGCAGAACGAGTGCGCCGCCGGCAGTCCGTCGCCCGCGCGACACACGAGTTGGTAGCTCGCCGCGCCGAGCGATTCCGCCGCCGGGCCGCTGCCGTACCGGCCGATGTCGACGAGACCCTGTGGATGTTCCACACGGACGCCGAGTTGAAACGGCTTGGATTCGAAGCGGACGCCTTGCTCGTGCAGCACGCGCCACGTGTCGCGCGCGCTGTGTCCCGTCGCCAGGATCAGCGCATCGCACGGGATCTCGCCGGCGCTCGTTGCGAGCGCCCGAATGCGTTGATCCGGACCGCCGTCCGTGATCAACGCGTCGAGGCGCGCGTTCCACACGAAGCGCACGCCGCCCTGCTCCATGCGCGAGCGCAGCGCCGGCAAGATCTTGTGCAACCGATCCGTCCCGATGTGCGCGCGGCTGTCGTACACGATGTCCTCCGGCGCACCCGCGTCGACGAGCACCTCGAGCAGCGGCACCTCGAGCGCGTCGTCGACGCGCGTGTACAGCTTGCCGTCGGAGTACGTGCCCGCGCCGCCTTCGCCGAACAAGAGGTTCGACTCGGGGTTCGGGCGCCGCGTGCGGTGAAACGTCGCGACGTCGCGACTGCGCTCACGCACCGGCGCGCCGCGGTCGAGGAGCGTCACCTCCACTCCGTTGTGCGCGAGCAAGAACGCGGCGAAGAGGCCGGCGGGACCAGCGCCGATCACCACGATGCGCGGCTTCTGCGGCGCGGCGAGGGAAGCGTGGATGCGCCCGAGACGGAGCTCGGCCGGCGCGGGCGCTTCCTCGACGCGGCCCGAGCGGATCGCGCGCGTCAGCGCCCCGGTCGAAAATCTGGCGTCGACGACGAGGTCCGCGTGGACGACGAAGCGCAGCCGCCTCACGTCCCCTTGCCGGCGCGCATCGAGCGCCTTCTTGACGATCCGGAAGCCGCGCAGAACCTCCGGCGCGAGACCGACGGCCTTGCAGACGCGCTCCCGCAGCAGCGCTTCGGGCTCGCCGACCTCGAGCGCGACGTCGTACACGCGCCATGTCTTCGTCGGTCGAACGCTCGACATGCAACGCGGGATTGTAGCGGCTCCGCGCGCGATCCTCTGTGGCCGGCGCGGAACGCATCGCATACCCTCTCGCGCCCACCGATGACCGCGACTCCCAGGCGTTCGAAAACAGCACGCGCGAGCCGCGGCTCGCTCCTCGCGTCTTTGCTCGACGCCGCGGACCGCGACCACTGCCCCGGCGCGCGCCCGGTCCTCTCGGTGTCGCAGCACGACGAGCGCGCGTACTTGGATGCGCTCGATGCCTGCGCGACGAGCCGCGTCACGCTCTCGCGGCGCGGCGCGTGGCACGGCGACTGGGTCGAGGTCGACGCGGAGCGCGCACGGCGGCTCGGTTCGCGCAGGGCCGCGCTCGCCGCTCCCGCAGACGAAGGCGCGTTTCGCCAGCGTTGGTACGCGGCGCGCCCGATCGTGCTGCCCGGCGCGGCGGAGGACATGCTCGCGGGGTATGCCCGCGAGATCGCCGAGGCGAGCGAGCGGCACGCTTCGCTCAAGGAGCACGGCGGCTTGAAGCGTTGGATCGCGGCGCGTTCGGACGCGCTCGCGGACCGATTCCATGTGTCGCACAAGACCGCGCCGTTCGTCGATCCCGAGCGCGACCTCGAACGCGTCTACTTCGAGGCCGTCGCGCCGCCTGGACGTCAGCGCAAACGCATCGCGGACCTGTGGGTCAAGTCGGGTTGGCTCTCGACGCACGAGGGCGAGGATTCGCTGCGCGCGCGTGTGTCGTTCGGCCGCGAGAAGGACGACGACGCGAGCCATGATCTCCTGCGACACCGCCTCGTCGCCGACCTCGCGGCCGCGCTCCTCCCCGAGAGCGCGCTGATCACCGACAATCCACATCTTGCGGGCCTCGTCGATCGCTTGTGCACCGAGCGCGCGCTCTTCACCCAGCACATCGCGTACTGGAATAGCCCCGAAGGCGGCGCGCTGTTCCACCACGACGCGTTCTCGGCGGACAGCGACGTCGCCGGCGACGGTCAGCTCGGCGTGTGCTACCTCCAGCTCACCGGCCGCACTGCGTGGCTCGCGCTCTCGAGCGCCGATCTCGCGCACCGCATCCGAGAGTTCGCCGAACTGCTGGCGGAGGGCGAGCTCGGCTGGGTGCGCCATCAATTGTTCTCGGAGCCGCGCGCGTTCGAACGCTTCCAAGAGCTCGCGCGCGATCCGGCGGTCGCGCAGCGCGAGCTCGGGCTCCCCGGTTGCGGGCGTTTTTCCGCGCTCGTGAACCGCGGCCCGGAATTCACGTCGTTCCTCGCCGACGCGGGACACGCGTCGGTGCTCTCCGCGGGCGACGCGATCCTGCTCCCGAACCACGGCCTCACGCACACCGCGCTCCATTCGGTGTTCTGCGCGTCGGACGAGACCGCGTACAGTCTGTCGCTCGCGATTCGGCTCGATCGAGAGCGCGAGCCCGAGTCCCCTGTTGATACCGACGACACCGGCAACGCGCACGAGCGGCCGCGTGCTCCGCGTGGATAGAATCCGCGCCCCCTTCCTTTGCTGACCCCTCTCAAGTCACTGCCGCTCGGCCCGGTGCTCGACGATCTCGAGATCCGTCCCGACCGGGTGCGCACGTTCGGCGACCCGCCGGTCGCGGCGCGCGCCGACGCGACGCACGGCGCGGTCGCGGTGACGCCCGGGCTCTCGCCCGAGACGGCGCGCGAGGCGCTACTGGAGTTTGCGCGTCGCGAGACATCGCCGGACGGCACGTTGCTCGTGTTCCTCGAGGGCCAGCGTTCCGATCCCGAGCTCGCGCGCTGGCGCAACGCGCTCTGGCCGCTCGCGCACGTGTCGCGCCTCTACCGCATGTCGAACAGCCGCGTCGAGCGCGTCGACATCGACAAGACCGAGCCGCTGAAACGTGCGAGCGGACTGCGCGGGATCGTGCTCGTCGCGCGACGGCGCGAAGCCGTGCTCGATCCGAGCGCGGTCGTGCTGAAGTTCGACCGCAATGCCTCGGGCTGGAACGGCGAGCCGGGCCGGCCGTCGTACGGGCACTTTCGCTGGATGCGCCGTCATGTGGCCGAGTTCGCCGCGAACACGAGCGCGCGGCGCATCCTCGACTTCGGTTGCGGCGCCGGCTGGGTCGGCATCGAAGCGGCGCTCCTCTCGCGCGGCGCATCGCTGGGCGCGTTCGACCCGAGCCCCGAGATGGTCAAGCTCGCCGAGGAGAACGCGCGCGCGTCGGGCGTGAGCTCGTTCGTGGGCCGCACGGGTTTCGGCGAAGACCCGCCGTTTCCCGCCAGCGGCGAGGAGCCGTTCGACCTCGTCCTGTGCTCGGGCGTCATCAGCTTCGCGTCCGACGCGGAACGCTGGCTCGACGGCCTCGTGCGCGCGCTCGCTCCGGGGGCGACGCTCGTGATCGGCGACTTGAACCCGAAATCGCGCGGGATGCTGCGCCGCCGCGCGAGCCGGCCGTTGCTTCCGGTGCGCGAGATGAACGCGTGGACGCGAGTCGACGTGCGCAGCGCGCTCGAGAAGCGCGGGCTCGTGTTCGAAGCTTGGGGCAGCTACCAGCTGAGCTCGCCCGTGCCCGGGCTGATGCACTTCGATGCCACGCGCATGCACGGACTCTTCAGCCGTCCGCTCTTGTGGAGCAATCGCGCCGCAACTGGACTTCTCGCGAGCCGCCCGGAGTGGTTCGACTCGTGGGTCATCCGCTTGAAGCGCGGAAGCGCGAAGTGACCACCCGGAAGCGGACCGCGAAGTAGCGCGCCTGCGGATCAGCGCTTCTGCGTGCGCAGGAGCCCGTCGGCGAGTTCGAACTCGGCCGGCGAATGCTCGAGGATGAGCAGCGCAGCGCTCTCCTCGAGATCGACGCGCGTCCCGAGATCGAGCGGCTGGCCGCCGCGCGTGAGCGCACTAGCGACTTGGTCGTGCGTGAAGCGCGCCGTGCCCGAACGCTCGTGCAGCGCGCGCGCCGTGCGGATCGCGGCCGTGTCGATGCGCTCCGGCAGATCCGGTGCGCCGAACCAAACCGGCGTGTGCTCGAAATCGAGCTGCGGCGCGCCGGCGGCGTCGACCGCACACGGAACGATCGCGACCACGCGGCCGGACTGCGCGCCGTGATTGACGCGCTCCGCGGTTTGATCGCCGACGTACAGCACGGGCTCGGCAGTCTGACGCGGCTCGACCAGCGCGGGATCGACGGCGAACACGCACAGGAAGCCGGCGCGGACGCGCGGTGCTTCCTTCCGCCACGTATGGACGTAGCCCTCGCGCAGCGTGAACGGCACGGCGCTG
>JANLUN010000080.1:0-4863 GCA_031363505.1 Planctomycetota bacterium
CGATGGCGACATCAGCAATGACCCCGCGATCTTTGGCGGTGCGCGCCTGATCGAGAACAACTTCTCGTTCTTCTTCGGGCTCGCGGTGCTGGTGTACGAATCGACGCTGGTCTCCGACGACTCACCGTTCGACCAGTACCAAGACGGAGGCGGCGAAAGCGGGAGTGCGAGCAACGCGCTCACTCCGCAGCAGAAAGAAGGACTCGACATCTTCGTGAATCGCGGCGCGTGCATCGCCTGCCACGCGGGTGCGGAGTTCGCGGGCGCTGCGATTAGCCACTTGGTTCCGCCCGAGGGCCTGTTTGAGCGCATGCTGATGCAGGACGGTGTCGCTGACGCCAGCCTGGACCTGCGCACTCCGGTAAACCCGGCTCAAGTCGACCCGACGGAGCCGCCGGAGCCGCCGCTTCCGGCCGACGTCCCGCTGCTATTCGATCCGCGCGCGAAGCTGCTCGAGATCCGGCCTCCGCCGGGTTGGGGTTCGCCGCTAGCCATCGGGTTCGCGAACTTCTCGACCCCCCCGGGAGTCTTCAGCCCCGCGATCGACGAGCGCATCCTCTTGCCGGTGGGCAGTGGAGTTCCGAATCCCGCGGCGATCAACTTCGTTGCCGAGCTGCGGTTCCGCAACGACACGCAGGGCAACATGCGCTTCACGATCTCGATGTCGTGGCAGCACCCGGGTCTGCCGGCAGGCGACTACACCGTGTTCCTCGCCGGCGGGTACGTCGGCACGCTCAGCATGGGACAGGTGAAACCGCCGGCGGTCTACGACAACGGCTTCTACAACATCGGCGTGCGGCCGACCAACGAGGACCTCGGCAACGGCGGGACCGGCCCATTCGGACCGTTCGCGCTCGTCGCGCGCGCGAAGGCGGGGCAGAACGTGGACAACGGGGCGTTGCAGCCGCCCGTCGGTCCCAACGAGCGCATCGCAGTCAACGGTGCGTTCAAAACGCCGTCGCTACGCAACATCGAGTTGACCGGACCGTACATGCACAACGGTGGGTTCGCGACGCTCGAGCAGGTCGTCGACTTCTACACCGGCGGAGCGCACTTCTTCCAGGCGAACATCGACGACCTCGATCCCGAAGTCGCCGGCATCGGCGGGATGAGCCCCGAACGCAAGGCTGCGTTGGTGGCCTTCATGAAGGCGCTGACCGACGAACGCGTGCGACTGGAGAAGGCGCCGTTCGATCACCCAGAGTTGCGCATTCCCAATGGCCACCCAGGCGACACCGACGTGGTCGATGATCTCGTGAACAACGACAACGGCGTACCCGGCGCGGACGGCCGGGCGGATGATCTCTTCAAGCTCATCCCGGCAGTCGGACAGAATGGTGGTCCGGCGCTCGAGCCGTTCGACACGCAATTGGCGGCCACGGTGACCGCGTTGCCGAGCCAGGGCCTTACCGTCACTGAAAACGGAGCCCCAGCCGTGGCCCACATCGGGCTCGACCGAGCTCCCGCCGCGAACGTGACCGTGCAGTTGTCGGTCACCGACTCGACGGAAGTTACGCTCTCGACGCAGACGTTGGTGTTCACGCCGCAGAACTGGAGCACGCCGCAATCCGTCCAAATTCTTCCGGTACAGGACATGCTCGTGGACGGCGACGTGCCGATCACCGTCGTCACTTCGGCGGCGCAAAGTAACGATCCGGACTTCGCCGGCGCGCCCGTCGCGGACATTCACGTCACTTCGAAGGACAGCGGCGACGCGTGGACCTACAAGTACATCGAGGCGGAATCGGGAACGGTCACCGCACCGATGGTCGTCCGTAACGCGGCCAACGTGGCCTCGGGCGGGAAGTACATCATCACTCCGAACGGAGTGGGCAACGTGAACTCCCCCACGGGTGTGGGCGGGCTGGCGAAGTACACGTTCAACGTGACTCGCCCGGGCCAGTACGTGGTCTGGGGGCGCGAGTACGCCGCGAACACGAGAGATGACAGCTTCTGGGTCAAGATGGACACGGGTGCGTTCACGAACTGGACTCTCCAGCGTCCGGTGTCTCCCATGCTGCTGTGGGACGCTGTCAACAACTCGGCCGGTAGCGATCCCATCCGCTACAACTTGACCGCCGGGACGCACACGCTGCAGATCAAGCACCGTGAGGACGGCGCCGTGCTCGATCGAATCCTGATCACGGACGATCTGAGCTTCGTGCCGCCCGCCGCGCCCTGACCGGCGCGACGCGTCAACGCGCATCTGATTTTCGAACGCGGCGCTCCCGGGCATCATTCGGGGGCGCCGCTCGCGTCTAGCCCGACCTTTTCACCGGTCTTGGCTCGAGCTGCTGATGGTGGGAGAAGACGGATTCGAACGCGCCCGCGAACCGCGATGCGGCCACGCTGCCGACTGATCGCGGGACTTGGTTGCCTCGACGTCGACTTGTCGTGCTCGCCGCTGAGCGTTATCGCCGTGCGCGGACGCACGCCGAGCCCTGGGAGTTAGCCCGCACAGGTTTCGCGAAGCTTGTCTGTTCGCGCGTTCCCTGTGTTGTACGCAGCCACCGCACGGTTCAGAGTTGCGTGAGCGCCCGGTCGTTCGCACTGCCATTGGCTGCGCGTCATGTCTCGGTGGCACGCCGCTTCCGACAAACCGCGTTGCGCACGGACAACGCGGGATCCGCACCACACGGAAGCCAGTCGGCGCCAAAAGAGCAGGCGCGATCGAGATCGACTCGATCGCGCCTGTAAGTACCGACGGAGACTGCGGATCTCTCCGCGCCGTTGTCAACGGATCAGTCGAAGGGCACCAGCGCGCTGCCGAGTACGACTTCCGCGGGTGTTCCAGCGAACCTGATGAATCGCAACGTGGCAACATCGCCAGTCAAGACGTTCGGGATGTCGGGATGTCCAGCGACGCTCTCGTTGACCGTGCCCGTACCCGCGTTGACCACGAGCAGCCCGTTTTCGCTGCGACGAAGAATTTCCCAGCTCGCAAAAGGAACGTTCTGCCCGTTCTGATTCTGGAAGAGTCCGTCAGCGTCCGGCAGAAAACCCTCGAACAAGGCGCGGAAAGTCCCGATGTTCGTCAAGCCACGATCGATGCTCACCTCGATCGCGGTGCCGGCGAGTTCGTTGGGTTGAAGACCCGTGATCGCCCTTACGCGGTGACGTACGATACCGAGACCCGATATGAAACGTGCCGAACCATCCGCGTTGACGCGCGTCAAAGCGTCGAAAATCAAGCGCTGATTCGTCGGTTCTTGCGGTTCGGGAGGCAAAGTCGGGATGCCCACGGAAGCTCCGTGACGGACTTCGCCTAGTGCGATCGCGAGCGCGGGGACTGAAAGGGTGATCGCGGCGACAAACAGACTCGCAGCGATGATGCGTTTAGAAGTCATGATGCAATTCCAGTTGTGTGACTGAATGGGGATTCCAAAGATCGGACCACCCGTCTGGCACTCTCCCCTTTCAAGTGGGGATTCTATGCGAAGCTACCGGGGAGTCAATTGAATCGGACTCGACGACGGTGCCGCACTCGACCGGATCCCCACGTTCTCGGTCCCTGGCCGCCGTGTCTCCCCTCCGAGGAGATTCCTTGAGAACTTCGCCGACGTACGCAGCACGCCTGGGGCGTGAGCGCATGTCCGCGCTCGCAACGTTCCAGGAACGCGCGCTCAAAGAGATTCCGAGTTGCTCGCGTCCTCACCCTGCTTCACGGATCTTTGTTCGCTCCACCGTTCGCGACGAGCAGCGACAGTCGGGCGAGCGCGCGTGAATACGTCTTGCGCACGGCTTCGTCGCTCTTGCCCAGACGCTCCGCGATCTCCTGACTGCTCAGGCCGTCGAACTTGCGCATCACGAGCACCTCGCGCAAGTCGGCCGGCAGTGCATTGAGCGCGCTCTCGAGCCTTTCGTAGCGCTCGCTGTCCACGTAGCGCGGTGGGCCGGACTCGGGCGCCGCGAGCGCCGCAGCCATGCGCTCGTCGAGCGGCACCGTGCCCGCGCGCTTCTGCGCACCGAACGTGTCGGCGCGGTCGCGGATCTTGTTGAGCACGAGCTGACGCAGGAAGCGATCGAGACTCTGCGCGCCGCGGTATTCGAACGCTCCGAGTTCGAGGAACGCCTCGAGGGCGACGCTTTGCAAGATGTCCTCGCTCTGCAGGTGGCTGCGCAATCCACGCCCGAGCTGCAGGCGAATCGTCAGCAGGAGCTGATCGTGGTAACGCCCGTAGAGCTCACTCCACGCGTCGCGGTCACCGCGCTGCAGTCGGGCGACGAGCTCGATCGACGAGCGTGCGTCAGGCGCCGGAGGGATGGCTCGCACAGGTTGCGAGTGTAACCCGATCCCGCGCGTCCGCCCCCGGTGAGCGAGCGGACGCGTCGGATCGGGCCGAACTGGCCGGCTTACTTCTGCACGATGTCGACGAGCTCCGTGCGATTGCCCGTCTTCGCGTTGACCGCCAGCACGAACCCGACGCCGGCCGCGTAGTACTTGAGCTCCTCGACGTCGGGCGAGATGGCCGTCTGCTCTTCGGTCTGCACGCAGTTGATGAACCTGCCGAAGGGCACGACCGCGATCTCCGTGAGGCTGAAGACTTCCGCGATGTCCTCGGCTTCGCCGATCAAGTACTCCTGCCGGTACACGTCGCCGACACGCGGCGCTGCCTTCATCACGATTCCAGGCTGCGCGCCGTCGACGCCGGCCTTCCATGAACCATCGAGGTCGACCAACTCGCCATCCTCGAAGTTCATCGACAGTTCACCGAAGTACCAGACGTTCCCCCACATGTCCTGCGCGAACCAATCGAGAGTGTCCTCGATCGGCTCGCCGCCCAGCGTGACGAGGTCCCGCACCTCGACGCACGTCACGCCGAGAATCACCTTCTTCTTGCCGGTCGGCATGATCTCGACGCG
>JANLUN010000094.1:0-2592 GCA_031363505.1 Planctomycetota bacterium
GCTTCATCAACGACGACATCGCTCTCCACCGCGTCGCGCCAGTCGCCGGGTGCGCGGGTATTTCACTGCACCTCTACTCGAAGCCCATCGACAGCTGCAACGTCTACGACGAGCGAACGGGGCGGATCGAGAAACGACAGCTGCAGTACTTCTCGAAGCCCAGCTGCCGCTGAGACGCGCTCCGCGATGCCCGCTGTGGCTGCCCGCGACATCCGCGGTGGAGGAGCCGCGATGGGGGATACCAGCCGCAAATGACACCCACCGCGCGATCGACGCTGCGCGATGCCAGCCGCAGCTGAGATTCACCGCGCGATCGACCGCACGAGAAGGCACGCGCCTGCCCCACATGGGACAGGCGCATACCATCTCTCTCGTGTCGGGTCCCCCTTCTTCATCGAAGCTTGGAATGGCTCGACGTCCCGCCTGGGAAGTGGCGAAATGCCGTCCGCTTCGACTGCGAGAAGACGACCGGGGCCGTCCTCCACGGAGAGGAACGACATCTCTGCGTCGATCCGCCGGTAATTCTCGCGCTTTTGTGGCCGCCCGCGCTCGTGCGCGATCGCTCACCGCCTTGACCCGTGGGACACGCCCCGCTAGATTCCCGCGCCCGAGTCGGCAGGGACCGCGTGGCGGTGTAGCTCAGTTGGTAGAGCAGCGGAATCATAATCCGCGTGTCGGGGGTTCAAGTCCCTTCACCGCTACCACTGTCGACCTAGGGAGTGGGAGCGGCTCGCCCAACGCAAGGCCGGATTCGCCCACTCGGGCGCCCAGTAGGCGTCGTGGATCGTGACTCCGACGAAGCGCGTCGCGTCGTCACGCGTCGGCGCGGGGAATCAACGCGGGCGATTCGTGTGCGGAAGTGTCGATCGCCTCGAATCCCGCTCGCTCCGATCGCAGCTCACGGACGAACGTCTTTCGTCGAACGATCGACCGGAGCTTCGCTGCGGAGCGCTCTGGCAGGAGCGGCCGCGTCGAGAGCTCCGCGCACCAAATTGGCCAGGCTTCGAATCCAGAGCGGGTAGTCGTTCAACGCAGGCACGACCACGAGGTCCTCCCCGCCCGCCGCGAGGAATTGTTCTCGGAGCCGCAGCTGAATCTCCTCGAGCGTTTCGAGGCAGTCCGCGACGAAACCGGGAGTCGTCAGCAACACACGTCGATGCCGTCCCGCGAGGTCTGGAACGTATTCGTCGGCGTAGGGCCGCAGCCATTTCTGAGGACCGAATCTGGATTGGAACACGACCGACCAGTGTGCATCAGTCAGCCCGAGTTCGCGCGCGAGCTCTCTCGCGGTGGCGACGCACTGCTCACGATACGGATCGCCGCGTGCCACGTACGACGCGGGGACGCCGTGAAAGCTCATCACGTAATGCTCGATGCGCGCGTCGCGCGCCGCGTCGTCGACGCGAGCCGCGAGCGCCGTGATGTATCCACGATCCGTGTGCCACGGCGCCACGGTCAGGAGCTCGGGAGGTCGGCGGCGCATCTCGAGCTCCTGCTCGATCGCGCGCACGACGGATCCGCTCGTCGTCGTGCTGTACTGCGGAAACAGTGGAAGCGCGACGATCCGATTGCAACCAGCCATTACGAGGTCGTCGATGGCTTCTCGGAGCGACGGTAGGCCGTAGCGCATACCGAGAACGACGTGAAACGACGGACCTAGCTCAGCCGCGAGTCGCTCGCGCTGCTTCAAGCTGTTCACGAGCAGCGGCGACCCTTCCGCGGTCCAGATGCGCTCGTACAGCCGGGCCGACTTCGGGCCTCGGAACGGCAGAACGATTCCATAGAGGATCGGCAACCACAGCGCCCTGCTGAGCTGCACGACGTCCGGGTCCGACAAGAATTCGCGCAGGTAGCGACGCACGTCGACCACTGCCGGACTCCGCGGCGTGCCGAGGTTGACGAGCAGGACGCCGATCGGCGGAGCGGCCGCACCGGTTGTCGACACCAAGTCGATCCGGTGCCCCGACTCAGGCTGCGAAGGAAGGGTCGTCACGATCGATTGCGCGCTCCGCGTGCTGTGAGGTCCAACCTGGTGACCACGCCGCGCGGATCGCTCGCGTTGACGAGCGCGGAGCGAAGTCGATCGAGGAAACCGCGTTGACGGGGGAGCTCGATGCCGCCGCACGGTGCGCTCGAGCGCGCCAGGCAGCCGTGTTCGCTCAGTGCAAGAAGAGCAGCTCGCGGTACTTCGGCAGCGGCCACGACTCGTTGTCCATGGAGCATTCGACCGGATCGACCGCTTCGCACCGCGCGGGCGTCGCAGACGGTCCAGAAGGGTTCGTCGACGCACGGGCCCAGGAGTGGACGGCGGATTGGCGCGCGGCGAGGTTCATGGGCGAGCTTGGGTTATATAGTGCGGGGCAGAGCCGCGGCCGTGCCCGAGAATTGGCGCGGCGTGACGATATCGAGGCTCGATCGGGCCGCGCCACTGCCGTCGAGAACCATAGCCGCGCACCCGAGTGCGGTAAAGCCGGCACCGTCCACCACCGCGCTTCGCCCGGCGTCAGCGAGCGCGGATCCGCCCAGCGCACCGCGTCCGGCCCCGTGCGCCACTCGGCGACTTGCACGCCGGCGCAGCCTGCCACTTTTTTT
>JANLUN010000113.1:0-4260 GCA_031363505.1 Planctomycetota bacterium
GACGTCACGCTCGGCGGCGCCGGCGCCTTCGACCGCGAAGGTCAGCCGATGACGCGCTTCGCGATCGTCGAGCGCGGCGTGCTCGCGAACTATCTCTACAACGGGTACGCCGCAGCGGTCGAAGGTCGCACCTCGACCGGACACGCGAAAGGCGGAGCGCGCTCCGTGCCGGGCCTCGGCGTTCATGCGACCGTCGTAGGGCCGGGCACCGGCGGCGACCTCGCCGCGATGCTGCGCTCGCTCTCGCGCGGCCTCTTCGTCCAGCGCTTCTCCGGCACGGTCGATCCGGCGTCGGGCGATTTCTCGGGCGTCGCGAAGTCGGCGCGCTGGGTCGAGAACGGCCAGGTCGTGCGTCCGGTGCGCGAGACGCTGCTCTCCGGCAACGCCTTCAAGCTGCTTTCGAGCATCGTTTCGCTCTCGAGCACCGATGAGCGCTGCATGGGAGCCGCGCGCGCGCCCTACGCGCTCGTCGACGGCGTATCCGTCACCGCCGGTTGATTCGTAAGCGCTGTTGACCGAGCACTAGGCCCCGGCGTATCGTCCCCGCCCTCCAAACGAGCCCGGGTGGCGGAACTGGCAGACGCGCATGGTTCAGGTCCATGTGCCGCAAGGCATTGGGGGTTCGACTCCCCCCCCGGGCACCATCGCTTGGCCGAGCCGCGCGCTCTCCGTGACCGACTCGCCTCAGCCCCCTCGAACACCGGGGACTTCGAACTTCGCCGCGCTCTTGCGCGCGAGCTTGATCGTGTGCGGCGTCGCGTGCGTCGTCGCGGGGTTGGCCTGGCTCGTCGCGCGCTGGCTGGGACTTTGGAGTCCGCGCTGACCGTCCGTCTCTCCCGATGAACACGTCCCTACATCAATTCCTCGAACGCGTCTGGCTCGGCAACACCTACGAGCGCTGGGGCATCGCGCTGTCCGTCGTCGTCGGGGCAACGGTCTTGATGGTGATCGTGCGCAAGATCGTCGCCATGCGACTTGCGGTGCTCGCCGCGCGCACCGAGACCGACCTCGACGATCTCGTTCTCGATCTCGTCAAGCGCACGCGCGGGTTCTTCCTGCTCGCGCTCGCGATCGCGCTCGGGTCGCACTTCGTGACGCTCGAGCCGCCCGTCGAGCAGCTGCTGCGACGGTACTTCGTCACCGTCATGGTGCTGGTGCAGGCGGGCCTGTGGGGCCGCGGTCTCGTCAAGTTCGGCATCCAGCGCCTCGTGCGGAGCCGTGCGTCCGACGATCCGGCGCGCACGATGGGCGCGTCGATCCTGGGCATCATCGGGCAGGTCCTCGTGTGGGTCACGGTCGGTCTGCTCGTGCTGCAGAACTGCGGCGTCGAGGTCACACCGCTGATCACGGGACTGGGCGTCGGCGGTATCGCGGTCGCGCTCGCGCTGCAAACGGTGCTCGGCGACCTCTTCGCGTCGATCACGATTCTGCTCGACAAACCCTTTGTCGTCGGCGACTCGATCACGCTCGGAGAGTTCACGGGCACGGTCGAGCGCATCGGCATCAAGACGACGCGCCTGCGCAGCGTCAACGGCGAAGAGATCGTGATGGGCAACGCCGATCTCGTGAACAGCCGGGTGCGCAACTTCAAGCGCCTCTCGGAGCGCCGCAACCTGTTCACGATCGGCGTGACGTACTCGACGACTTCCGCGCAGCTCGCGGCGATCCCGAAGACGCTGCGTGAGATCATCGAGCGCGTTCCGGACACGCGCTTCGAGCGCGCGCACTTCAAGAGCTTCGGCGACTTCGCGCTCATCTTCGAAGTCGTCTATCACGTCGGGCGCAACGACTATCAGTCGTACATGGACGCGCAGCAGGCGATCAACTTCGAGATCTTCCGGCGCTTCGGCGCCGAAGGGATCGAGTTCGCGTTCCCGACGCAGACGGTGCACTACGTCGGCAATCCGGCCGACGCGCAGGGTGACACGCTGGGCGCCGATCCGCCGCCGGCCGACTAGCCACGAACTAAAACGAGTTGTCGCGCGGGTAGAAGCAGATCCCGATCACGACGGCGATCACGCACACCACGGCGACGCCGATCCCGATCCACGCGAGCACGGACACTCGCTACGTTCCCTGCGCGCCCGGTGCGCGGTAAACAAGGATCGCGCGGTCGCCCATCTCGCCCGGCAGCTTGTGCTCCCACACGGTCGCGAGCTTGAATCCGAGTCGCTCGGATTCGCGCTCGCCTGCGCGCACTTCGCGCGACCATGATGGCCCCTTGAGCATCACGAGGTCTTTGTGCGAGTGACGGACCTTGCGCAGCGTGCGCACGTTCTCGCGCACGGAGCTGACCGCGCGCATGATCACGACGTCGTAGCGATTGCGCGCGAGGTGCTCTTCTGCGCGATCCCATACGGCAGTCGCGTTGCGCACACCGAGCGTCGCGATCGCGTGCTCAAGGAAGTTCACGCGCTTCTTCGTCGAGTCGAGCAAGACGACGCGTACGTCGGATTCGGTGAGCGCGACCGGCAGTCCCGGAAACCCGGCGCCGCTGCCGAGGTCGAGCACGGTGCGGCCGAACAGCGACACCTGGCGCGTCACACGCCACGAGTCGAGGTAGTGCTTGGCTGCGACCTCGCGCGGTTCGTGGATCGCGGTCAGGTTCACGGAGCGGTTCGCTTCGAGCATCAAGAGCGCGTGCGCCGCGAACTTGTCGAGCACCGTCGGCGCGACCTCTTCACCCTGGAACGCCCACTCGAGGGCCGCGCGCATCTCGGTCAGCGTGGGGACGGGCGTGTCGGGTTTCCCCGCCAGCCCTTCTTCTTCCTCGGGCTCGATCTCCCCGAGCGGCGCCGGGATCGGCTCGTCGTCGCCGGGCGCGGCAGCGGCGTCTTCGGGGTCGGGGGGCATCGCCATGCTGGGGGTCGCGTCGGCGCCGGTCGTCGGGCGGGAGTGGCAGGGCAGCAGGGACTCGAACCCCGAACCTACTGATTTGGAATCAGTCGCTCTACCGATTGGAGCTACTGCCCTGCGAATGAGGGTGAGGAGGTTACTCTAGCTCCCGGTGCGCCGGCAAGGCGCGCGCGGACCCTAAGCGAGCCGGTGCGCGAGTTGGTCCAGAAGCGAGAGACGGATAGATTCCCTCGCGTGCATGTCTGAAGCAGAAGAGAGCGCCAAGACTCCTCCCCCGCTGTCCGGCCACGAGCCGCGGATCATTCCGGCCGACTCGATCCCGATCGAAGTCCTCGACCAGGACGCGCTGCGCGTGATCTCGCGTCTCGAGCGGCAGGGCTTCGAGGCGTACCTCGTCGGCGGCTGCGTGCGCGATCTCTTGATCGGCCGCATCCCGAAGGACTTCGACCTCGCCACGAATGCGCACCCACGTCAGATCAAGCGCCTGTTCCGCAACGGGCGCATGATCGGTCGGCGCTTCAAGTTGATGCACATCTACTACGGCAGCCACATCGTCGAGACGGCGACGTTCCGGCGCGAGCCGTACGCGCGCGAGGAAGGCGACGAAGAGGACCTCCTCATCACGGAGGACAATCAGTACGGGAACGCGGAGGAGGACGCGCAGCGCCGCGACTTCACCGTCAACGGCTTGTTCCTCGATCCGACGCGCGGCCGCATCATCGATTACGTCGGCGGTCTCGACGACCTCGAGGCTTCGCTCTTGCGCACGATCGGCGACCCGGTCGTGCGGATGGCCGAGGATCCCGTGCGCATCTTGCGCGCGGTGAAGTTCGCGACGCGCCTTGGATTCCGGATCGAGGAGCGCACGTGGGATGCGATGTGCAGCTTGGCGCCGCTGCTCGCGCGCTCGGCGCCGCCGCGCGTACTGGAAGAGATCCTGCGTCTTCTGCGCTCGGGCACTTCGCTCGGCGCGCTGCGCATGCTGCGCAAGTGCGGAGCATTGAAAGTCGTGTTGCCCGCGATCGATGCGTTTCTCGATCAATGCGGCGAAGCGAACGAGAACACACGCGCGGAGCACCTCTGGCGGCTTCTCGAGGCGCTCGACGCCGACGTGCACGCGGGCTACGCCCCCACGAGCGCCGTGTGCATCGCGCTCCTCTACTCGAACATCATCGATCTGCGCTGCGACGAAGAGGCGGCGCGCTACCCGGGCGCGCCTCCGGATCTCCTGCGCATCACGTCGGACGTACTCGAGCCGCTGACGGTGAGCTCTCGATTGCCGCGCAAGGACTGCGGGCGCGCGCGCCGCATCATCCTCCAGCAACGACGATTCACGCAGCCGTCGACGAAGCGCTTCCGTCCGCTCGCGTTCATGCGCAGCGAGGAGTTCCCCGAAGCGCTCGA
>JANLUN010000143.1:0-8464 GCA_031363505.1 Planctomycetota bacterium
GAATCCTAGTCGCGCTGTGTCACTGCTCCGTCTCGCAGCGCGACGTGATCGAATCGTGCGTCGTGCGCCGGGAGGGACGCGAGCGACTCGACGATGGCGCGAGTACGACGAGCTCGCGCGGCGCGATTGCTAGGCTCTGAAACGCATTCGTTGAACCCCCGTCATCCGGACTGAGTCGAGCGCCCCCCGTTGATGGGACAGCGAATCGTTTCGACCGTCGTTCCTCGGGCTGCACATGCACTCGGACCGACGGCCAACACCTTGGGATCGGTTGCAGCGACGTCTCGACGTCGGCGCGTGCCGGTGGGCAGGCGGGGCTCGGCCCGCGCTGGCAGGTCAATGCACACACGGGTGCCTTCCCGTTTTCGCCCGCCAGTCCGCCGTTCAGCGGTGCTATGGCGCTCCGGATCCAAGTCGCGAACTCCGATCTCGAACCGACCGGAGGAACGACGCGCTACTTCCACGAGTCGCACTTCGTCACGCCGGACGACGCGGCCGCCGGCCGAGGCGACAACACCACCTCGTAGCGCGAGCTCACCGTCAGCGGCAGCGCGAGCGTTTGGACCTCCGGCAGCACCGGCTCGGTGGCGAGCGAGGCATCCGCGATCCGCGCGGGGACGACGATCGATCCCGGCGTGACCGAGGTCGATCTGCGCATCCCGGGCGAAGGCTTGCTCGTCTTGGGTGACCAGCTCAGCGACCGGATCAACTGGCCGTAGGCGCGACGCGCTCGGAGACGCGCGCGCGTCCAATGGACCGCGGCCGTGGACCGCGTCCGTTTATTCGAAGCTTCACGAATCGGCAAGGCGATCTTCGCCGCCGGCGCGTGCAATCCGTTCAGCTCTTCAGCTACCCCAACTGGAGATCGAACTCGCCGGAAGCACCCTCCTCGTCACCACCGGTTTCACTCGAGTGCGCGCAGGCGCCGGGTCGGGTACGTGAGATCTTCGATGTGTCACGCAGCCTGAGGACGAACCCGACATCGCGTCTGCCGTGACGGTGGAGGCCGCCTCCACGAGAGTTCTGCCAGGGGCGTCGCTCACGCGGCGCCCCATCTCTTTTCGCGCCTTGTGTGAAGAGAAGCGACCGCGACGACGGCAGAATGAATCCGCCGCGCGCGCGACGGATCGCTCGCGGCCCGCATGAAGCGACTCCTGCTCCTCAGCACCTCCGCGATCCACGGCAGCGGCTACATGGAGTACTGCGCCGACGACGTCACCGGACATCTCGGCGATGTCTCGCGCGTACTCTTCGTTCCGTACGCGCTCCAAGATCGCGATGCCTACGCCGCGAAGGTTCGCGCGCGGTTCGCCGAGCTCGGCTACGCGCTCGACTCCATCCACCAAGCGCAGGACCGCGGCGGTCCGCGCGCCGCCGTACGGACGGCCGAGGCGATCTTCATCGGCGGCGGTAACACGTTTCGATTGCTGAACGAGCTCTATTCGCACGACGTGATCGACGCGATTCGCGAGCGTGTCGACTCGGGCATCCCGTACATGGGCTCGAGCGCGGGCTCGAACGTGGCGTGCGTCACGATCAAGACGACGAACGACATGCCGATCGTGTACCCGCCGTCGTTCGACGCGCTCGGGCTCGTGCCGTTCAACATCAACCCGCACTACCTCGATCCCGATCCGGATTCGGTGCATATGGGAGAGACGCGCGAGACGCGCCTCCGCGAGTTCCACGAGATGAACGATCCGCCGGTCGTCGGCTTGCGCGAGGGCGCGATCCTGCGCATCGAAGGTCAGGCCGTCACGCTGATCGGCCGGACGGGCGCGCGGCTCTTTCGCAAGGGCGCTCCCGCGGTGGAACACGTGCCCGGCGACCGGCTGGACTTCTTGCTCTTCTGAGCGGGGGCGCGCCGCCGCGCCTGGGATACAATCGCCCGAGCGAGTTCCGCGGGAACAAAGTCCGGTCCACCTCGCTCGAAAGCCCCATGCGATTCACCTCCAGCGCACTCTTCCTCATCTCCGCCCTGACGCTCGCGACCGGCGCGCGCGCCTCCGTCGTCGTCGTCACGCAGTCCAACCTCGGGTTCGTCCCGCGAAACGTCACGATCGACGTCGGCGACACCGTGCGCTGGGTGTGGACCTCGCAGACGCACACCGTGACGGAAGGCGACGATGGGGTCCACAACGGCGACGAAGCGTGGCACGGGATCCTGCAGTCGACGACGTCGACGTTCGAGGTGACCTTCGACGCCGCGTTCCTCGCCGCGCACGCGAAGCCGTGCAACCTGTACGACTACTTCTGCGAGATCCACTACCCGGGCGACATGCGCGGGACGGTCAAGGTCGGAACGCCGCCTGGGACCTCGTTCTGCTTCGGCGACGGCACGACGCAGCCGGGATGTCCGTGCGTCAAGCCGAACTACATCCCGAACCCCAGCGGTTGGACTGGACGAGGCTGCGCGAACTCTCAGAACTTCCGTGGCGCGCGCTTGTGCGCGACGGGCACGTTGGCACCGGACACGCTCACGTTTTCAATCCAAGTGTCGGCGAACTACCCCGGCTTCGGATTCATGTTCAAGGGCAATGCGCAGGAGACGGTCGGCGTCGGGCTAGGCGACGGACTCCGGTGCGCTGGGGGGCAGTTGATTCGATTCGGCGGGCACTACGCCGGCACGAACGGCGCGCCGCTCGGACTCTGGACGTATCCGAACACCGTGCAGACGCTTCCGGTCTCGGCCGCGACGCTTCAACCGGCGGGAGAGAACGCGTTCTACCAGCTGTACTACCGCAACGCGGAGTCGTACTTCTGCAGCTCGGCGACGACGAACTTGTCGAACGCGTACCAGGTTTCCTGGCCGTGATCGGTCGACGAACGGTGTAACAGGCCGTTGGGCTAGGCCCGCTGCGGCCTTTCCTTTATATTGCTCGCCCGTTTCACCGACCGAGCCCCGGTCGGTCCGATGCGCGGTCGTCCGCGCGATATCGAAGGAGCAACGCCCGTGACCGACGTCGTCATCGTCAGCGCCTGTCGCACCCCGATCGGCAAGTTCCAAGGCGGACTGTCGAGCTTCCGCGCCCCCGAGCTCGGGGCTCTCGCGATCGCCGAGGCGCTGCGCCGCGCGCGCGTCGAGGCTTCGCAGGTCGACGAGGTCATCTTTGGCAATGTTCTCGCCGCGGGCCTCGGACAAAACCCCGCGCGCCAAGCAGCGATCGGCGCCGGCGTCCCGCCGACGGTGCCGTCGTTCACCGTCAACAAGGTGTGCGGATCGGGCCTCAAGTCCGTGATGCTCGCCGCGCAAGCGATCAAAGCGGGCGATGCCGAGCTGATCGTCGCGGGTGGGCAAGAGTGCATGACCAATGCGCCGTACCTGATGCCCGAGGCGCGCGGCGGAGTGCGGCTCGGCCACGGCAAGCTCATCGATTCGATGATCTGGGACGGCTTGTGGGACATCTACAACGATTTCCACATGGGCCAGACCGCCGAGCTCGTGGCCAAGAAGTTCGAGATCACGCGCGCTCAGCAAGACGAGTTCGCCGCGAACTCGCACAAGAAGGCCGGGGAAGCCACCGCGGCCGGACGCTTCGACGCCGAGAAGTTCACGGTCAAGGTCGCGCAGCGGAAGGGCGATCCGATCGCCTTCACGACCGACGAGAACGTGCGCGGCGACACGACCGCGGCGAGCATCGCGAAGCTGAAGCCCGCGTTCCAAGAAGGCGGCACCGTCACGGCTGCGAACGCGTCGTCGATCAACGACGGCGCGGCGGCGCTCGTGATCGCGAGCGCGGACAAGGCGCGCGCACTGGGGTTGAAGCCGATCGCGCGGATCAGCGGCTACGCCGCCGGCGGTTGCGCGCCCGAGTGGGTGATGATGGCGCCCGAGATTTCCATCAAGGCCTGCGCCGCCAAGCTCAAGAAGAAGCCGTCCGACTTCGAGCTGCACGAGATCAACGAAGCGTTCTCCGTCGCCGCGATCGCGCTCATGCGCGTGCTCGACCTCGATCCGAACAAGGTCAACGTGAACGGCGGCGCGGTTGCGCTCGGCCACCCGATCGGTGCCTCGGGCGCGCGAGTGCTCGTCACGCTTCTCCACGCGATGCAGCAGCGCAAAGCGAAGAACGGGATGGCGTCGCTGTGCCTCGGTGGCGGGAACGCCGTGTCTCTCGCGGTCGAGAGCCTCTAGTCCCCATGAGCACCGGCAAGCCCTTCTTCGACCAGGTGGCCGTGATCGGCGCCGGCACGATGGGGAACGGCATCGCGCAGACGTTCGCGAGCTTCGGCTCGCGCGTCACGCTCGTCGATCTCGACGAAGCAGCGTTGAAGCGGGGCATGAGCGCGATCGAGACGAACCTCGCGCGCGTCGTGAAGAAGGGGACGATCTCCGACGCGGACGCACGCGCCGCAGCGCAGCGCATCACGCCGTCGAAGGACGTGCAGTCGATCCGCGACGTGCCGCTCGTCGTCGAAGCGGTCGTCGAGCGCATCGACGTCAAGGCGTCTCTCTTCCAAGCGCTCGATCGACAGTGCCCGCCGAGCACGATCCTCGCCACGAACACGTCGTCGATCTCGATCACGAAGATCGCGGCCCACACGAAGCGTCCCGACAAAGTCATCGGGATGCACTTCATGAACCCGGTGCCGGTCATGAAGCTCGTCGAAGTGATCCGCGGTCAGGAGACGTCGCCCGAGACGACCGCGACCGTCGTCGCGTGCACCGAAGCGATCGAGAAGGTGCCCGTCGAAGCCAGCGACTACCCCGGCTTCGTGTCGAACCGCGTGCTGATGCCGATGATCAACGAGGCCGTCTTCTGCCTGATGGAAGGCGTCTCGACGCGCGAAGGCATCGACACCGTGATGAAGCTCGGCATGGCGCACCCGATGGGACCGCTGCAGCTCGCCGACTTGATCGGTCTCGACGTGTGCCTCGACGTGATGGAGGTGCTGCACACGGGCCTCGGAGATTCGAAATACCGTCCGTGTCCGCTGCTGCGTCGCATGGTTGCCGCCGGGCGCCTGGGACGGAAGAGTGGCAAGGGCTTCTACGACTACTGAGCAAGGATCGGCGTTCATGGAATTCCAGCTGACCGAAGAACTGACCCTCGTGCGCGACATGGCGCGGAGCTTCGCCGAAACGGAGCTCATGCCGCGCGCGACGCGACACGATCGCCAGAATCGCCTCGATCCCGAAGTGTTCGACAAGCTGCGCGAGCTCGGTCTCTGGGGCTTGACCGTTCCCGAGTCGTACGGCGGCGCCGGCATGGGGAACATGGCGCTGTCGCTCGTGCTCGAGGAATTGAACCGCGGGTGCGCGTCGACGGGCGTGACGGTTTCGGTGCACAACAGCCTCGCGTGCGCGCCGATCACCAAGTTCGGCACGGATGCGCAGAAGCAGGCTTGGTTGCCGCGCCTCGCCGCAGCCGAGATCTTCGGCGCGTACGGACTCACCGAGCCCAACGCCGGATCCGATGCGGCGTCGCTCGCGACGACGGCTCGCCTCGAAGGCAACGAGTGGGTGCTCAACGGCACGAAGGTGTGGGTGACGAACGGCGGCATCGCCGGCGTCTACGTCATCTACGCGCGCACGGATCCGAAGGTGTCGAAAGCGAAAGGCATCAGCGCGTTCATCGTGCCGCGCGACACGCCCGGCCTGTCGATCGGCAAGCACGAGAAGAAGACCGGCATCCGCGCTTCGTCGACGACGGAAGTCATCTTGCAGAACGCGCGTATCCCGAAGGACAACCTGCTCGGCCCGCTGAACGGCGGGTTCACCGTCGCGATGGACACGCTCGACGGCGGCCGCATCGGCATCGCGGCGCAATCCGTCGGCATCGGCCAAGCGTGCCTCGAAGCGTCGGTCAAGTACTCGAAGGAGCGTGAGCAGTTCGGGCAGCCGATCGCGAACTTCCAGGCGATCCAGTGGAAGCTCGCCGACATGGCGACGCAGCTCGACGCATCGCGCATGTTGACGCTCAAGGCGGCCTGGCTGCGCGACCGCGGCGAGCGCTGCACGCAAGCCGCGGCCGAAGCCAAGCTGTTCGCGTCGCGCACGGCGAACTTCTGCGCCGACGAGTGCCTCCAGATCCACGGCGGCGCCGGCTACACCGATCACTTCCACGTCGAGCGCCTGTTCCGCGACGCGCGGATCACGGAGATCTACGAGGGCGCGACCGACATCCAACGCATCGTGATCGCGCGCAGCGTGCTGGCATGATCACCGATGCGCCGCGTCGCGAGCACGCGATCATCGATTGCTTGCCGCCGCGGCGCGGTGAGAAGCAGCCCGTGTCGCGGTCGACGTGGATCGCCGTCGTGATCGTCGCGTGCGCGGCGGCGCTTCTTTTGGAACTCTGGCTCGGCCGCTGAACGTCCGCCGCGTGGCGACCTCGAACGAAATCTCCGACCGTCTGCTCGCCGGCGACCGGAGCGCGCTCGCGCGCATGATCTCGTGGGCCGAGAACGGCGATGCGCGTTTCGCGGCCGCGATGTCGGCGATCCATCCGCGCGTGGGGCGGGCGTGGCGCACCGGGATCACCGGGCCGCCCGGCGCCGGCAAGAGCACGCTCGTGAACGAGCTCGCGCGCCATCTTCGCAACGCGCAGAAGACCGTCGGAATTTTGGCCGTCGATCCGACGAGTCCGTTCACGGGTGGCGCGCTTCTTGGGGACCGCATCCGCATGGAGGAGCGCACGCTCGACGCGGGCGTGTACATCCGCTCGATGGCGAGCCGCGGGAGCCACGGCGGACTCGCGCGCGCCGCGATCGACGCGTGTGACGCGATGGACGCGTGCGGGATCGACGAGATCCTCGTCGAAACGGTCGGCGTCGGCCAAGCGGAGTACGACGTCGTGTCCGCGGCCGACACGGTGCTCGTCGTGCTCTGTCCGGGCGCGGGCGACGGCATTCAGGCGATGAAGGCCGGTATCTTGGAAGTCGCGGATGTCCTAGTGGTGAACAAAGCCGATCTGCCGGGCGCCGATCGGCTCGTGCTCGACCTCGAGGAGGCCGTCCACATCCGCCAAGCCGGACGCGGCGGTTGGTCGACGCCCGTCGTGTCGTGCTCGGCGGCGAAAGGCGACAACGTCGGTGAGCTCGTGCGCGCGATCGGCGAGCATCGCGAGTACTTGCGCGACGGCCGGCTCGCGACGGCGCGCCGGCAGAAGCGGCTGGCGCAAGTGCGGCACCTCGTCGAGGAGCGCATCGGCCAGCACCTGTGGGGCCCAGGCGGCTACAGCGAGCGCGCTCTGAGCCTCCTCGATTCGGGCCGCGCGCCTTACGATATAGTGGCCACGATCGTCGGCTCGTTCGTGAGCGGAACGAGCGGCTCCCCCTCGGCCGCCGCACAGCAAGAGGCCAAGCGCCCATGACACCGTCGAAAACAGCCCACGTGACTCAGGTCGACGCGCGCGCAGAGTGGCAAGCGGCGGTGACGGCGGCGCGCCTGCGCGAGGCGAACTTCAGCTCGATCTCCGGCTCCGCGTTGAAGTCGATCTACGGCCCGGAAGACGCGCCGATCGACGTCGAGCGCGACCTCGGCTGGCCCGGTCAGTTCCCGTACACGCGCGGCGTGCATCCGACGATGTACCGCGGGCGCCTCTGGACGATGCGTCAGTTCGCGGGCTTCGGCACGTCGGCGCAGACGAACGAGCGGTACAAGTTTTTGCTCGACCACGGTCAGACCGGTCTCTCCGTCGCTTTCGATGTCCCGACGTTGATGGGCTACGACTCCGACCACGAGCGCAGCTGCGGAGAAGTCGGACAAGCCGGCGTCGCGATCTCGAGTCTCGCCGACATGCAGACGATGCTCGACGGGATCCCGCTCGACAAGGTCTCGACGTCGATGACGATCAACGGGCCCGCGCCGATCCTGCTCGCGTTCTACATCGCGTGCGGCGAGCGCCAAGGCGTCGATCCCAAGGAACTGCGCGGCACCGTTCAGAACGACATCCTCAAGGAATACCAAGCGCAGCACGCGTGGCTCGTTCCGGCCGAGCCTGCGCTGCGCATGATCACCGACGTGATGGGCTACTGCGCGAAGCACGTTCCGCAGTGGAACACGATCTCGATCAGCGGCTACCACATCCGCGAAGCGGGCTCGACGGCGGCGCAGGAGCTCGCGTTCACGCTCGCGAACGGCATGGAGTACGTGCGCCGCGGGAAGGCTGCGGGACTCGACGTGGATGAGTTCGGTCCGCGCCTCTCGTTCTTCTTCGACAGCCACATCGACTTCTTCGAGGAGATCGCGAAGTTCCGCGCCGCGCGCCGCATCTGGGCGCGCAAGATGCGCGATCAGTTCCACGCCAAGGATCCGCGCTCGTGGATGCTGCGCTTCCACACGCAGACGGCCGGCGTGACGCTGACGGCGCAGCAGCCCGAGAACAACATCGTGCGCACCGCGCTCGAGGCCTTCTCGGCCGTGCTCGGCGGCACGCAGTCGCTGCACACGAACTCGATGGACGAGACGTTGTCGCTCCCGACCGAGAAGGCCGTGAAGATCGCGCTGCGCACGCAGCAG
>JANLUN010000150.1:0-6101 GCA_031363505.1 Planctomycetota bacterium
CTTGCA
The DNA here is from genome assembly GCA_031363505.1 of Planctomycetota bacterium. GTDB lineage: Bacteria > Planctomycetota > UBA1135 > UBA1135 > JANLUN01. The sequence continues at coordinate 7 of JANLUN010000150.1, forward strand.
TCCCGACGAGGAGCTCGCGCGCGATCCGCAGGCGTTTGTCGAACAGCGTCGCGACGCCGCGCAGAGCGAACGGCTGATCGAGTGTCGCCGTGGTCGCTTCGAGGAGGTCGATCGCGCGCAGCGCTCCTTGCAGCGCGAATGTTCCCGCTTCGATCACGAGCACCGCCGTGTCGGCGGCGCGCAGCGCGTTTGCAGCGAGCACGCCGTCCGTGCGCGGCGGACAATCGAGCAGCACGAAGTCGTACGAGAGCGCGCACTGCGCCAGCGCTCGCCGCAAGACCTGCTCGGGCTGCACGGAGCGCGCGGCAGTGTCTTCGAACTCACCGAGATCCGCGGTCGCGGGAGCGAGATAGAACCCGCCGGATACGGCGACGACGGCCTCCGACAGCGTCACTCGTTCGTTGAGAACGTCGATGAGCGACGGCTCGTCTTCGATCGCGATTCCCAGTGCGAGCGTCGCGTGGGCTTGCGGATCCAGATCGACGAGCAGCGTGCGTTCCCCGCTGCGCGCCAGCGCAGCGGCGAGATTGACTGCGGTCGTGGTTTTTCCACAACCACCCTTTTGATTGACGAACGCGAGAACATGCATCGCCCGCTCTCTTTCTCTCCAGCCTCGACTGGCCGACTGAAACGTCTCGCTATGTCCCGTCGGCTGGGCACCGCAAGGTGCTCGGTCGAAAACTCGTCTACGTGTCCGTAAGTCGCTTATCTATAGCCGTTTGTGGTTTCGGCACTGCTATCGGTCGCGGGCCCGACACGCACTCCGCGAACCAACGTTCGCAAGGCCGAATGCAATACCCTAACGGTGCGTGGGCGTCGCGAGCTTTCGGAACGCGCCGCGATGGCGGTCCGCGAGATCGGCGAACTCTCGCGGATGCACGCACGCTGCGAGGATCTCGAGCGAGTCGACGATGCGCGGACCCGGGCGATTGAAATACGCGTTGCCGTCCGCGATCCAAACGCGTTCATTCGAGATCGCAGGCCAATCGAGCGACGCGAAAAGTCGGCCGAGCGCATCGAGCTCCGACAGCGTTCGATCGATCGTGAAACCGCACGGCTTCACGACGACGACATCCGGCGGCGGATCGAGACGAGCCAGCTCGTCCGGCGTCAACGTCGGCGCGTGATCGCCGGCGCGCGCGACAAGTGCGCGTCCTCCCGCGAGCTCGACGAGCTCGGGCATCCACGTCCCGCCGATCATCACGGGGTCGATCCACTCGATCGTGAGTACGGACGGCCGCGCACCGATCGCGCGACTCCTCTGCGCGACTGTCTGCACGCGACGGTCGAGACTCTGCAGCAGCTCGCGAGCGGTGCGCGCACGATCGAGCGCCGTGCCGACGCGCTCGATGTCGGCCCAGATGTCCGAGAGTCGCATCGGGTGCAAGTTCACGATGCGCGCACGCGGACCGGCGAGCAGGCTGACCGCGCGCTCGACATCGCGCAGCGACACGGCGCACACGTCGCACAGGTCCTGCGTGACGATCACGTCTGGCGCGGCCGTTCGCAGCGCGTCGAGGTCGACGTCGTACACCGCGAGCGCGCCACGGAGGAGCGCGCGCACGTCTTGGTCGATGGCGACGCTCGACGGCGACTGCCGGATGCGCGTCGACGTCAGAACCGGCCGTCCTACGACGCTGGCAGGGAAGTCGCACTCGTGGGACACGCCGACGAGCGCGTCCTCGAGGCCCAGCGCGCAGACGATCTCCGTCGCGCTCGGGAGCAGGCTGGCAACACGCAGGCGGGTGGCGGGAGCGGGATGCGACATGGGAGCCGGTCACGTTGCCCGGCAGCCTTGTGCCGCGCAACCTATGGATTGCGTATCCTCGCGGGTTGCCGCGGGCTAGGCCCGCGCTCCATGGCACCCCGCCGATCTCTCGCCACCGTCTTCGTCCTCGCCGCACTCGTGTGTCCGCGGAGCGCCGTGGCGCAGGTCGAGCTCCCGAAGCAGAACCCCGCGCGCGCGAACGGTCACATCGCGTCCTTCTTGGTTTGTCGCACCTGCGGCCAGCGCAACTACGTCTCGGCGCGCGACGGCCGGCGCGACGAGGAGGGGTTCGAGATCGCGTGGTGTTCCACGTGTCAGCGCGACACGGCACAGAAGCCGCCCGATCGAATGCCGGGACTGAGTGCGAGCGGCCGCGAAGGCGCGGGCGGACTCTCGCTGCCGTCGCCCGGGCGTGCGATGGTGCGGCCGCAGCCGCCTCCCTCGAACTCGCCGCCGACGACAGCGGCGAAAGAGGCTGCGAGCGCCGCGGTCGTTTCCTCCGCGGAGACGCCGCCATCAGTCGACGCCACGCAGCGCGCGGCCGCAGCCGCGATCGTCGCGGACCTCGCGCGCCTACGCGACCACGCGGATCCGGTGGTCGTGCGCGCCGCCGAGCAGCTCACCGCGCTGCAGGACGCCGGCCTCGAGGTGGCTCGGTCCGCGCTCTCGCGTCCCGAATCGCCGGTTGTGCTCGCCGCGGCGCGCGTGCTGCTCGGATCGCCGTCGAAGTCGGATGCGGAGCTCGTCGTCGAACGCGTGCGCGGCAAGGCTCCCGGCCCGGCCGGCCCGGCGCTCCTCGAGCTTCTCGTCGAGCTCGATCCCGTGCTCGTCTCGCCGCGCTTCCTCGCGAGCCTCCTGGAATCGCCGCACGCCGGCGTGCGCTCGGCCGCGGAGCGCCACCTGCGTGCAGTGAGCGGGCCCGAGCTCTTGCCGATCCTCACGCGGCTCTTCGGCTCGAAGCAGGGCGAGACGCGGCTGCGCGCGCTCGGGCTCATCGCCTCGATCGACGATCCATCGGTCACCGCGCTCTTGTTGACGCGCCTCTCCGATCCCACTGCGAAGGTGGCGGCCGCCGCGTTGTCCTTCCTGGCCGCGAGTCGCGATCCGGGCCTCGACGCGGAGCTGCTCGGGCGCGCGTTCCGGCAGCGATGGATCCTGCGCGAAGGCTCGTACGCGCTGCTCGCGCTCGTCGAACGCGAGGATCTCCAGCTCACGCCGATCCTCGACGAGTCGCACACGGAAGCGTTGCTCGCGGGCCTCGAATCGAGCAACCCGTTTATCGCGGGTGCGTGCGCCACCGCGCTCGCGGGGATCGGATTCCGCAGCACCCACACGAAAGCCACGGGCTGGCTCGACCGGTCGGTCGTCGACAGGCTCGTGGTGAGCGTCTCGGGCCAGCAGTACCACGACGACTTCACCGCGCTCTCGAGCCCCGCGCTGCGGCGGCTCAAGCTTCTCTCCGGCGAGGACTTCGGCAGCGACGGACCGCGGTGGGTGGCGTGGTGGCTCGCCGCGCGCGAGCGCTTCTACGCGCGTCGCGCGCACATCGAGGTCGAAGACGCGGACGCCGCGAGCCTCGTGGTACGCCTCCAGTCTTCGGGCGAATCCGCGGCCCTTGAAAACTCCGTGGCGTCGGGCAACTCCGTGGCGTCGAACAACTCCGCGCTGACCTCGGGCGATTCCGCGGTGGATCTCGTACTGATGACCGGCACAGCGGCGGGCGAGGGCGCCGACCGTCCGGATGCTCGAGACGTGCTGTACCTCACCGATGCAGAAGCGCGCGACGCGCTCGCGGTGCTCCGCCGCGAAGGCGTGTTCGGAGCCGAACGACTCCCGGGAGTGCGCGGTCACCGCGGCTCGGGCGAGCGCACGTTCGACCTCAAGGTCGCCGGACGCGGGAAGAGTTTCGTCTTCGCCGCGGGTGCGACCGAGCCGTGGTTCGAACGCATCTGCGACATGGCGCGCGCGCTCGCGGACACGAACCGCTGGCAGCGCTATCCGCGACCGCGCAGCGACTCGCTGTCGTTGTGGCGCGAGGAATCCGGCTGGTGGTCGGGCGAACACACACCCGAAGAACGCGCGACGCGACTCAAGGATCTCGTGCTGCGCGCACTCCCCGCGCGCGGCCCGCGCGAACGCGAGAACGGGCTTGCGGAGCTCGAGCGCCTGTACGCGCTGCCGAAAGTCGTGAGCCCCGAAGATTTCCTGCCGCTGCTCGCGCTGCTGCGCGGCGAGAGCGTGCACGATCCGCGCGTGACCCGCATCGTGCGACTCGCTCTTCGATCGGCCCGCGCAAGCGCGGAGTCGATTAGTGCTGGCGTGGAGCTCGTGCCGGTCGTCCGCGGCGGCGCGCTGATCGACGTGCTGTACACGACCTTCGGACAGGACTCGCTCCCCGAACTCGTCGAGGTCGCCTCCGCGTGCGGCCCAGGGTTCACGAACGTGCTCGCGCGCGATCCAAGACCGTTCGTTCGCGTGGCCGCGGCGAAGGCGCTCGCGCTCCGCGCGGAAGGATCGAGCGAAGCCGCGGCCGTGCTCCTCGCGCTGATCGACGACCCGGATCTCGCGGTCGAACGCGCGGCGATCGAAGCGTGCGGTGAGCAGCGCGTCGAAAGCGCGCGCACGGAGCTCCTCGTCCGCGCGCGCCTCGGCACGACCGAGTTGCGCGCGGCGGCGCTCGAAGCGATCGGACGCCTGGGCGGTGAGCTCGTGCTCGAGGCGCTCGCGGTCGGCCTCGCGGACCCGGACTCGCGCGTGCGCGTCGCGGCGACGCGCGGACTCGGCGAGCTGGGCGGCTCCGGGAGCGTGTCGCTGCTCCTGTCCGTCCTCGGCACCAAGGACGACGAGGAGCTCTCGGCGGCAGCGAGCGCAGGCCTCGCGAAGCTCGGGCCCATGGCCTGGCCCGATCTCCTGCGCGTCGTGAACGCACCCGCGCACAACGGACGGCGCGCCGCGGCCTTGATCTTGGCCGAGCAGGCGGCACCGGAAGCTGCGTCGGCGCTCATCACGATGCTGACGGGCAACCCGCGCGACGCGCGCATCGCGAGCGAGCTCGCGATCCTGACGTGCGTCGATTTGCGCGGAACGACCGACGCTGCGGCTGCGTGGTGGGACTGGTGGGACGGCGTCGTGCACGACGATGCGCTCGCTTGGTTCCTCGCTGCGCTCGAACGACCGCCCAAGGGTGCGGCGGGAACCCCGGGCGCGCTGCTGAGTGAAAGCACGCCGACAAGCGTTCCGCCGCGTTCCGCTTTCGAAGGTCGCGGCACACTCGAAGGTCGGCTCGCGCTCATCGCGGCGATGGATCGGCCCGAGGCCTGGCTCGCGGAGCGCGCGCGCCGCGAGCTCGCGCGCCGACTCGATCGCGACCTGGGCCCACTTCCGGCGCGCGGCGCGGCGCGCGACGCTTGGCTCGCCGACCTGCGTCAGTCGCTCGGCCGCCCGCGCGAGGACTGAGTTGGGCGGGCGCAGGGCAACGAAACGCGCGCGGGCCGCGCGACCGCGCGCAGGTGCGCGTTCGGGTGCGCGCTACGGTTGGCGCGGCGTCGTCCTGATCGCGGTGACGACGGCGATCGTGCTGCTCGTCGGCGTGATCGAAGCGCCGCGCGTGGTGCGGCAAGTGTGGAGCCTGATCGGCGTGCACCAAGTGGAAGCGCACGCGGAATCGATCCGACGCGCATCCGCGGAGAGCGGGGTCGACGCGAACCTGCTCGCCGCCGTGATGTACGCCGAGAGCCGCGGCAACGTCGGCGCCGTGTCGAGCGCGGACGCGCTCGGCCTGTTCCAGTTGATGCCGTCGTCCGCATCCGACGCCGCGAAGCGCTTGAAGCTCCCCGAGCCGACGCGCGAGGAGCTGCTCTCCGACGCCGAGCTCAACACACGACTCGGCGCATCGCACCTCGTCTGGCTGGTGCGCAACGAAGGCCCCGACCTAGAGCGCGTCCTGGTCGCCTACAACGCCGGCCGAACCAAGCTCGCGCGCTGGATCCGCGACGCGGGAAGCTACGCCGCCTGGCGCACGGAGAACGCCGCTCGAAGCGAGACGCTCGCCTACGCACAACAAGTGCTCGAGTTCCGCGCCCGTTTCATCGAGCGCAACGTGATCGAGCCCCGCCCAATTCCCGATCCAAAACCGATCCCCATCACGCCAACCGAGAACACCGCAGAGAGCACCGCGCCCGCCGGCAACTGAAGCAAGAGCCCGGCCCCAGGCGTCGTCCGTACTTCGCAGCTCTTCGAAACGGCCACGAGCGCCCGGCCTCTCTCCTAAGTAAACGTCAGCACTGCGCAGTGCCCGTCCTCGGGCGCTGCGCAGAGCTGACGCGCG
>JANLUN010000167.1:0-1927 GCA_031363505.1 Planctomycetota bacterium
AGTCCGCCGGCCCAAAAGAGCATCCCGGTGTCGGGCATCGAGACGTTGCCCTTGATGATCACGTCCTTGACGCGCACCTGCGGTCCTTCGCGAATCTCGAAGATCACGTCGGGCAAGACGTTTTCCGTCTCGGGCGTCGTGCCCGGTTCGCGGACGCGGACCTCGACGTCGGCGAAGTAGAAACCCTCGCGCCGGTAGCCTTCGATCAGCCGCTGCTTCACGCGTGCCGACTGATACAGGTAGAGCTCGCTCTTGTCGCCGAGCAGCGCCCACTTGCGCAGCGTCTCGGTGTCGATCTCCGAGTTCCCGATGAAGCGCGGCTCGAGGTCGACCGGCAGCTCGGTGACGGAGAGCAAGAGACTCAGGCCGCCGAACACCTCGCGGTACTGCACGTGGTCCACGCGCACGTGGAACACCTGCCACAGGGTTTTCAATCCACGCGAGATCGCGTTCGGATCGAGCGGCGCCCCTACTTTTTGACCGAGCGCGTCGGCGAGTTGCTTCGCCGTGTAGCGGCGCTGACCCTCGACGTCGATCCCGAGGACAGTCGGACGCACGGGCGCGACCGACGGATCCTGCTTCGCGTTCGCCTCCGGTGGCCCTGCTGCGTCAGGCGGCGGAGCCGCGTCCTGCGCGAAAGCCGGAGCGAGCACCAGCGCGCAGACGGCGAGCGCGCTATGGATTGAACGGCTCATCCATGCTCGGGGCGCGGTTCTCGAAGCGCATGGTCGGCGCGAAGAACTGCAGCTTGACGTCGCCGGTGGGACCATTGCGCTGCTTCGCGACGATCACTTCGGCGAGTCCGCGGATCTCGGCGCTCTGCTCTTCCTTCTTCACGTAGTACTCGGGCCGGTACAGCAGGAGCACGACGTCGGCGTCTTGCTCGATCGATCCGGACTCGCGCAGGTCCGACAACATCGGGCGCTTGTCGTCGCGCGATTCGACCGCGCGCGAGAGCTGCGACAGCGCGATCACCGGCACCTCGAGCTCACGCGCGAGCTCCTTGAGCCCGCGCGAGATGTTGCTGATCTCTTGCTGCCGGCTCTCCGCTTTCGGATGCGACATGAGCTGCAGGTAGTCGACCACGACCATGTCGAGGCCGTGTTGCTGCTTGAGTCGGCGCGCGCGACTGCGCAGCCCCATGACGGAGAGACCCGCGCTGTCGTCGATGAAAATGCGCGTGCCGGCCAGCTCTCCGGCGGCGCGCGCGAGCTTCGAATAGTCCTCGTTGGGAATGCGCCCGGTGCGCAGCTTGTGCGCATCGACGGGCGCGCGCGTGCACAGCATGCGGCGCACGATCGATTGCTGTCCCATCTCGAGGCTGAAGAACAGGATCACCGGCGGATGGTCGACGTGCTCGGGCGGGTGCGTCGCGGCGTGGTCGATCATGTTGAGCACGAGCGCGGTCTTGCCCATCGAGGGCCGCGCCGCGATCACGATCAAGTCGCCCGCGTTGAAACCGGACAGCATCTCGTCGAGGTCGAAGAACCCGCTCGGGAGTCCCGTCGGCCCTGAACGATGGCTCGCCGAATCGATGCGGCGGAATGTCTCCTCGATCGCTTTCGAGAGCGCGGTCGCCTCGTTGCGATCGCTCTCCCCCGCGACCTTGAAGATGCGCGTCTCGGAGAGGTCGAGAAGCTTCTGCACGCTCTCGCCGTCGGGACGCGTGCTGTACGCGCCCGCGAGGATGTCCGTCGCTTCGCGGATGAGGCGCCGGAGCGTCGCCGTCTCGCTCACGATGCGCGCGTGGTGTTTGACGTGCGCCGACGAGGTGACGCACGTCGAAAGCTCGACGAGGTACGAGCGTCCGCCGACTTGATGGAATTTGCCGGTCGCCGCCAGCGCTTCGCCGACGCTGATGAAGTCGATCGGCATGCTCCGCTCGGCGAGCCCGGTCAACGTCTCGAACACGATCCCGTGACGCGCC
>JANLUN010000179.1:0-4520 GCA_031363505.1 Planctomycetota bacterium
CAAGTACCGGCTGACGCTCAACAAGATCGAGCTGCTCGAGGACCGCGCTCGGCAGCTCACGCAGCTCGTGACGAAGAGCCAGCGCCAAGAGGTCCCGATGCCGAACCTCGAGCGCATGGACCTGCGGGCCGAGCTCGCCAAGGCCAAGACCAAGCTCCTGGCTCAGCAGACGCGCGAGAAGCTGCTGAAAGAGAGCATGGCCGCCGACGAGCTCGAGGTGCAGCGGCTCCAGGGCGTTTATTCGGAGCTGGCGCAGAAATCCAACTCGATCGAGAACCTGCGTCAGGCGAGCTTGGATGCGGAGCGGCGGTACCAAGAAAAGAACGCGCAGGTCGTGATCATCGCCGGCCCGCTCGCGAACCCGTTCGAGATCACCGAGGACGTGACGCCGCCGATCAAGCCGACGGAGCCGAATCCGTTTCTGATCATCGCGTTCTCCGTCGCGGCTGGATTCGGCCTCGGGATGGGGCTCGCGGTGTTCCTCGAGTACACGAAGAACTGTTTCCGCAGCCCGCACGACATCACGCGCGTGATGGTGATCCCCGTGCTCGGGACGATCAACTCGATCATCACGCGACGCGAGGCGCGGATGCGCACGGCGCGGCGCACGGCGGTGGGGCTTTCGAGCGCCGTCGTCATCGCGTCCATCGTGTTCGTCACGTGGGCCTGGCAAAACCATCCCACGCTCCTGTCGCAGGAGCTGCGCGACACGATCGAGGACCTGCGCTCCCAGTTCCGCTAGGAGGCGGCGAATCTTGGCGAGCGCACGAGAGAGGGCCTACGCGTGAGCTTGCGCGACCTCCTCATCTGCGTCGTCATCATCGGCTCGCTGCCGACGTGCTTCCGGCGGCCGTACATCGGCCTGCTCATGTTCACGCTGCTGGCGTACATGCGGCTCCAGGATCTTTCGTGGGGCTTCGCGCGCTACCAGCGCTGGTCCTACTACGTCGCGATCGTGACCATCGCGGGCTTCGTCTGCGCATCGGGGCAGAAGCGCTTCATGCTCAACGACGCGCGTTGTTGGATCATGATCGCGCTCATCTCGCTGGTTGGAATCAGCTTGATCACTTCGCACACGTCGGCGTCGTACGACACGTCGATCTACATCGAGTTCTGCAAGATCATCGGCGTCGCGCTGTTCACGACGGGCCTCGTCAAGAACCGTGACTCGCTGCGCATCCTCGTCTGGGTGATCGCGCTCTCGCTAGGCTTCTTCGGGTTCAAAGGTGGGATCCAGTGGATCCTTTCCGGCGGCGGGATGCAGATCATCGAGGGCCCGGGCGGAATGCTGTCGGACAACAACGACTTCGCGCTCGCCATGTGCATGGCGCTGCCGCTGCTCTTCCACCTCGGACTTGCGGAGAAGCGGCTGATCTTGCGCCGGACGCTGATCGCGATGGTGCCGCTTACGATGCTCACGATCATGGCCACGAACTCGCGCGGCGCATTCCTCTCCATGGGGATGGTCGTCATGGTGCTGATCTGGCGCTCGCAGAACCGTTTGGCGGGCATCTCGATCGGCATCCTCGTGGTGGTGGCCGGCGTGATCGCGATGCCGCAGTCGTACAAGGATCGTCTGGCGACGATCAAGTCGTACGAGACGGAAGGCTCGGCGCGCGGACGCCTCGATGCGTGGGCCGTCGCCGGGAACATGATCCAGAAGCACCCGCTGCTCGGCGTGGGCTTCGAGCAGTTCCAGCGCAATTACCAGGAGTATGATCCGAAGCGAACGGTCGACGGGCGCATGGGATCGGGCACCCGTGTCACACACAACAGCTATCTGCAGATCTGGGCGGAGTGCGGAACGCCGGTGTTCCTCTTGTTCATGTCGCTGATCGTGCTGACGTTCTTCGATCTATGGAGCATCCGAAAAGAGGCCAAGCGTCGGTACTACTCGAGCTGGATCTTGTCGTACACGACGATGTTCGAGGCGTCGCTCGTCGCCTTCTGTACAGGCGCGATGTTCTTGAACCGCGCCAACTTCGACCTCTTCTACCACCTCGTCGCGATCGTGGTCGTGTTCGGACGCGTGGCGCGCGAGACGATGCGCGGGGAGGAGCCGCGAGCGGAGCTCGATGCCGGCCGCGGCACGCTGCGCGTGATCGAGTCGCGCACGTTCGGCCGCAAGCAGCGGCGGAGCGGGTTCGAACGGCGTGACGTCGTGTCCGGTCCGGCGCTGGGCAGGTTCTAGCGTGTGCGGCTTCACCGGCATCGCCCTCCGTGACCCGCGCGCGCGCCCGGACGAGGCCATGCTGCGCGCGATGGCGAACACGCTCGTGCACCGCGGTCCGGACGACGAGGGCCTGCTCACGCGCGGTCCGCTCGCCATCGGTTTTCGCCGGCTCTCGATCATCGATCTCACGGGCGGGCACCAACCGATCTACAACGAGGAAGGCGATATCGCCGTCGCGTGCAACGGCGAGATCTACAACTTCCAGGAGCTGCGCGAGGGGCTCGAAGCCGACGGCCATCGGTTCCGCACCGGATCCGACGTCGAGACGCTTGTTCACCTCTACGAACAGCACGGCGCCGATCTCGCGCGACACCTGGTCGGGATGTTCGCGTTCTGCATCTTCGACTGGCGCAATCCGCGCGAGCCGCGCGTGCTCCTCGGCCGCGATCGCATCGGGATCAAGCCGCTGTACTTCGCGGTGACGGACGATGCGCTCTACTTCGCGAGCGAACCGAAGGCGATCCTCGCGAGCGGAGCCCTCGATCGAAGTCTGCGCGGGGGGGCGCTGCTCGACTATCTCGTCACGGGTTACACGAGCGGCCGAGAATCCGCGTGGGCCGGCGTCGAGCGTCTGCCTCCGGCGAGCGTGCTCTCGTGGAGTTCGAAGGGCGGCGTGTCGATCGAGCGCTACTGGGATCTGCCCACGGACGCGCTGCGCGAGCCGGCGAGCTCGGACGAGATCCTGACGTGGATGGATCGCGTCGTGAGCGACCATCTGCTATCGGACGTGCCGCTCGGCGCGTTCCTCTCCGGCGGAATCGACAGCACGGCCGTCGTCGACAGCATGGCGCGCGCGCGTGACGGCGGGAAACGGCACGATCACGATGCGCTGCGCACGGGGCTCGTCCTGTGCTCGGTCGGTTTCGAAGAAGCAGAGTTCAACGAGATCGAGACGGCCAAGGCGACTGCGCAGCGTCTATCGGCGCTGCACCACACGCGGATCCTGACGGCCGATCCGTCGATCGCGAGCAATATCCTGCCGTGGCACTTCGACGAGCCGCTCGCCGATCCGTCGACCGTTCCGACCTACCTCGTGTCGAAGATGGCGCGCGAGCACGTGACCGTCGCGCTCACGGGCGACGGCGGCGACGAAGTGTTCGCGGGCTACCGCCGCTACGTGTTCGACGTCGCCGAGAACCGTGTGCGGCGCGTGCTCGGTCCAGGCGGGCAGAGGATCCTGGCGCTCGTCGGCAGGGGCTATCCGAAGCTCGACTGGGCGCCCCGTTTTCTCCGCGCGAAGAGCACGCTCACGAGCTTCGCGGCCGATCCCGCGCGAGCGTACTTCGAGAGCGTGAACCAATTGTCGCGCACCGATGCGCTGGCCGTGCTGAACGAAGACGTGGCGGCCGCACTGGAGGGTCACGATCCGTTCGACGCGTTCGCCGAGCACTACCATCGGCCGCGGATCGACGATCCGCTGTACCGCGCGCAGTACGCGGACTTCCACGGCTTCCTACCGGACCAGATCCTCGTGAAGGGGGATCGCGCTTCGATGGCGGCGTCGCTTGAGGTCCGGCCGCCGCTTCTCGACCATCGCTTCGTCGAACGATTCGTCCATTTGCCCACGCGTGAGAAGGTGCGCGGCGGGCGCGGCAAGCACGCGCTGCGCGAGGCGCTGCGCGCACGGATTCCCGCGAACGTGCTCGACGGCAAGAAGCGCGGCTTCGACATCCCGCTGCGTCAGTGGTTGCGCGGACCGCTCGCGGCGCCCGTGCGCGACGCGATCGAGAGCCTCCCGGAGTCGTGGTTCCGCCGCACGGTGCTGCGCGAGAGACTCGCACAGCACGCCTCGGGCGTCGCCGATCACTCGCACCTTCTGTGGAGCGTCTTCGTGCTCGAGCAGTGGCGCACGCGGCACAGAGTCAAAGGCCTCACGCTGTGAGCGCGGCCCAAGTACGCGCGCGCCCGCGTCACGCGCTCAGCTTCGACGTCGAGGAGTACTTCCAGGTCGCGAACTTGCGCGGTCAATTCTCGCGTGAGAGTTGGGAGCGCGTGTCTTCGCGCGTCGACGTCGGCATGGACGTGATCCTGTCGGCGCTCGAGAAGCACGATGCGCACGCCACGTTCTTCTTCCTGGGCTGGATCGCCGAGCGTCATCCCGCGCTCGTCCGGCGCTGCATCGACGCAGGCCACGAGATCGCGAGCCACGGGTACGAGCACCTCTTCCTTCAAGATCTCGGTCCCGAGCAGTTGAACGAGGACCTGGCGCGCACCGAAGCCGCGCTCATGGCCGCCGGCGCGCCCCGACCGATCGGCTTCCGCGCGTCGACGTTCACGTTGACGCGCG
>JANLUN010000181.1:0-2960 GCA_031363505.1 Planctomycetota bacterium
GGCCTCGGAACCCATTCCCAGGCTGGCCAGGGCAGTCATGCCCGAAAGGACGAACTTGTTGAATCTCATGATGCTTTCTCTGTGTGTAGGAAGAAGTTGAAGCCTAGGTCACTTTTCTAATCGGATGGCCCAAGACGACCAAGCCGAGGCACAAAACTCGAATTCGCAACTCGCGGGTCCAGAAGGTCGACTCCTGAAGGGATCAGGCTCCCGCTCCTCCGGCGCGCTTCACAAGGAAGATGCATATCATCTTTCCATGCGCATCCGCAAGAGAAATCTTTGGGTATCCCCTTGCGGGGTGCCCTCCGATCATTCCGGAAGACTCTGTCATTCTGGTTGCCGTGTGTAGAGCAGGAAAACGCATTTGAACCTGCAGTGGCCGAGGGCGCAAGGGGTGAACTTGGGTTGCGGACGCGTCCTGCCGATGTCGTAGGGATAGACTCCGGCGACGCGCCCCGGGCCGTGGATCCACCACAGTCCCTGGGCGAACTCCCCCAAATATACCGCATATCATCTGCCGCGCGACACAATCCGCAAACCAACTCATGCGCAGCTCCACAACCCTTCGCTCGATCTCCTTCTCCACCGTGTCGGCATTCGGCGCCATCTCCTTGGGGCTGATGACCGCCTGCTCGGAGGACGCGGCTCCGCCCCCCACGGTTGCACCACCTGTCGCACAGGTGCGCGAGCCCTTGAATCCCCTTACGGATCCGCTGGTCGACGCCGAGGCCAACGCCGAGCTCGCTCCATCGCGCTTCCCGGAGATTGCGTTCGAAGACGCGTCCGCTGGACTTCCGCGGTCTGGAACGTGGCTCGGCTACCCGCTGCTCTACGACTTCAACAACGACAAGCTCGCCGATCTCGTCGCGTCCAATCGCGAGGAGGACGGGTTCAGCGTATGGGAGGCAGTGAAGGGCGGCGGTTGGACGCTGCGGAACGAGGGTCTCGATCGGGACATGGGCTACGGCCCCGCTCGCAGCGCGGACGTCAACGCGGACGGGATCCCGGATCTGCTCGCGAGCGCGCACACCGATGCGTTGCGCGTGTACCTCAACGACGGGCACATGAAGTGGACGCGTTCGACGTCGCCGATCGAGAACGCCAACCTGCTGCTCGACATCGCCCCCGGACACCTCAACACCGACAACTTCCCCGACGTCCTCGGTGTCGGTCACTTCAAAGGTGGGCTCTCGGTTTTCACCGGTGACGGCAAAGGTGGATTCACCCGCCGTCCCGAGTCTCGCGTGCTGCTTCACGAGATGACGTTCGGCAAAGTCGTCGATCTCAAGGATCTCGACCAAGACGGACGGGACGACGTGTTCGCCACGACGAACGAAGGCGCGAAAGTCTATCTCACGCGCGGCGAGGACACGTTCCAGTGGGACGACATCTCGACGAATCTGCCGAATCCAAAGATCGGGAATTCGCTGCAGGCTCTGGCCGTCGCGAGCTTCACGGGCCAGCCGCAACCCGAGGTCGCGATCTGCAAAGTGCTCGACCCAGGCGATCCGCGGGGCCAGCGAAACAACATCGGGGTGTACGCGTGGCGCGCGGCGGAGAAACGCTGGGAACAAATCGACCAGGGACTCGACCGCGACGAGTCGTACCGCGACGTCAAGGCCGCGGACATGAACAACGATGGCAAGCAGGATCTCGTCGTGATGTCGCGCGAAAGCGGGGCGGTCATCTACTTGGGCGACGGAACCGGCAAGTTCACGCCCAAGGGTCGTCTGCCCGGACTGCGATCGCGCGGCCGAATGGCGCTCGGTGACATCGACGGCGATGGTCGCACCGATGTCGCCATCACTTCCTCCGCGAGCAAGAGCTCGCCGGGCGGTGGTGGTGTGTTCGCGTTCCTCAATCGACCTGATATCTGGCAGTGATCGAACGCTCGAGCACGCGCCGCTCGTGAAACGACGGTGGCCGTCCGAGGACGGCCACCGATCGCAATCCAACGGTTGGCCGAGCTTCGGGCTCGGCACCGGTCACTGTCCGGGCGCGATCGCCGTTCCGAGCCGTCCGCCGGTCGTCGCTCCGGAGAGCTTCGTGTTGGCGTGCACCGCGAGGTTCTGACCGTTCATGTTGCCGCCGTGGAACACGTAAATGCGACCTGCTCCCGCGGTGTTGTAGATCGAGGACGTGACGAGATCGACGTAGCCGTCGTCGTTCGAGTCCGTCGCGGAGAGGCCGCTGCCGAAGCGGTCGAGCACCGCTGCTTCGCCGTTGAAGGTCGCGAACGCGCTGCTCGCGACGTCGTCCTGCATCGCACCGCCGAGGAAGACGTACGCGCGGCCGTTGCGATCGTTCAGGTAGTCGGCCAGCGGCGCGCCGATCACGAGGTCCGCGATCGCGTCGCCGTTGATGTCGCCCGTGCCGATCGAGGTGCCGAAGGAGTCCTGGTTCGGCAGACCGCTCAACGTGATGTCGGCCGTTTGCGCGCGCTCACCCACGAAGCCGGGGCCGCCGAGGAACACGTACACACGGCCCGTGTCGGGATCGTTCGCGTCGTTCATCGGCGCACCGACGACGAGGTCTTGCGTGCCGTCGTTGTTGACGTCCGTGACCACGACGCTCGTGCCGAATTGGTCTTCGATCGCTTCGCCCGAGAAGATCGCGGTCGCTTGCGCGATCGTGCCGGAGGCGAGCGTCTGACCGCCGAAGAACACCAGCGCGCCACCGGCGTTCTGGAGCACCTGCGGCACGCGCGGGTCGTAGAGGGGAACACCGACGACGACGTCCGCGATCCCATCCGCGTTGAGGTCGCCGCAGCCCATCGAAGCTCCGGCCTGGTCGTTCGTCTGCTCGCCGTAGATCTTGATCGCGGCGGATTGCGCACCCTGACTGACGAGTTGCGCGCCGCCCTCGAAGACGTAGGCGCAACCGACGTCGAGCTTCAATCCGGTGCCATCGACCCCGACGGCCGAGACCAGCACGTCCGTCTTGCCGTCGCCGTTGACGTC
>JANLUN010000205.1:0-2600 GCA_031363505.1 Planctomycetota bacterium
CTCCGCCACGAGATGGGCCACGTCGTGAACTACGCGTACCGTCTGTACGACGAGCAGGAGTGGGTCGAGCAATTCGGTTCGATCACGCGACCGTACCTCGAGGAGTACCACCCTTCTCCTTTCAGTCGGCGCTACGTGCGACACCTGCCCGGCTGGTACGCGCAGAAACACCCGGACGAGGACTTCGCCGAAACGTTCGCGGTTTGGCTGACGCCAGGCCGCGACTGGCGCGCTGAGCACGCCGACCAGCCGGTCGCTCTCGCGAAGCTCGAGTACTGCGACCGTACGATGACTCGCCTGCGGGATCGCGCGCCGCTCGTCGTCGACACGCGCACGGACGAGGAGGTGAGCGAGATCCCGTACTCGGTCGAGCAGTTCTACAGCGGACCCGGCCCCGTCGACGAGTTTCCGCACGGTCTCGACGGAGCGCTGCGCACGATCTTCGAAGATCTCGGTGAGCCCGACGGCGACGGCGCGCAACGCCGCATCCCCGCGTCGGCGCTCATTCGATCACTCGAGCGCACGCTCACGGCGAACGTCTATCGGTGGACCGGACACTTCCCCGAGCGGACGCGCGGGCTCCTGCGACACCTCGCGCAACGCGCCGATGCGCTGAATCAGGTGTACCCGGAATCGCAGGAGGCCGCCGCGGGCATGGCGGTGACGACGCTCGTCACGGCGCTCGCGATGAGCCACGTGCACCAAGGGTCCTATCAGCCCTGACCGGTCCGATCGCGGTCAGCTCTTCGCCAATCCCAATCGATCGACCGCGCAGTCGACGATTCGGTTCACGAGCGTCGGATAGTCGATTCCGGCCGCGAGCGCCGCCGCCGCGAACTCGCTCGATTGCTCGAGGTAGCAGCTGGCGTTGACCTCGATCACGAACGCGTCTCCGGTCTCGGTCAAACGCAGGTCGACACGGCCGTAATCGCGCACGCGCAGCGCGCGGTAGGCCTGAAGCGCGACGGTCTCGACACGCGCTTTGAGATCGTCCGGCAGCTCCGCGAGCACGGCGCGGGTGCCTTTGTATTCGGGACTCTCCTCGTCCCACTTGGCCTTGCCTCCGAGGATGCGCGGCGCGCCCTCCGGCAATCCGGAGAAGTCGATCTCGATCGCGGGGAGCGCTTGCGGCTGCTGGTTGCCGAGGATGCTGACGTACAGCTCGCGTCCCTCGATGTACTCCTCGACGAGCGCGGCGTCCTTCACCTTCTCGTGGATCGCGACGATGCGCTTCATCATGTCCTTCGTGTTGTTCACGAGGGACGACGACTCGATGCCGATCGAGGCATCCATGCTGAGCGGCTTGACGAACAGCGGCATGCGCAAGTTGCCGCCGGTTTCGAGGTCGGAGTCCTGCGTGAACACGGCGAAGTCAGGGAACCGGATCTGATCGAACGCCAAGATCTTCTTCGTGATCGCCTTGTCCTGCTGGATGAAGAACTCGCCCGGTCCGCCGCCGACGTAAGGAACCTCGAGGAGGTCGAGCAGCCCGACGATGCCGACGGCGCCCAAACGCACCTTGCCAAAGTTCTCGAATAGGTTGAAGACGAGGTCGGGCTTGGGTTTCGTCAACCCATCGATCAGTGCGTGCAAGTCGCGGTGAACTCCGAGCACTTGCGGCTCGTGCTTCCCTTGGACCAGCGCTTCGACGACTTGGTCGACGACCTTGTCGTAGGAACGCGGGTCCTTTTTCTTCTCGAGGTCGGTGAGCACCGTGATCCGCATGCGCTCAATCTAGCCTCGCGAAGCCGTCGCGAGACAAGTTCGCACGAGAATCGAATCGTTCGCCGATGGGCGCGTCCGAAATCACTCGACGGTCTGGGGCGCGCGCGGTCGGAACACGGCGACGCTGGCGGTGAACCCGTGGAGGAAGTTGCGGCCACCGACGGGTCCGATCTCGCCCATCGCGAAGAAGCCTGCCGCGGGGACGTGACTCCGGAACGCCGACTGGATGCACGTGATGTCGTGGTCGGGCTGCCCGAAGAGTCGCGTGCCCCGCCCGTTGCACGAGAAAACGAGAGCCCCGGTCGAACGCGCGGCGGGCTCGCTGGTATCCGCTTGCACCCGCGCGCGCATCAGGTGGGTCAAGTCCTCGGCGGCGGTGTCCTTGTCGCGCGCCAGGAATTGGATCGTCTGTCCGACGCGGAGCGCCGGATCGTCGACCATCAGCGCGCCCTGCTTGGGCTCGAGGCCGTGCAGGCCGCGCGCGAGGAAGTCGCCGCGCTCGAAGCTGCTCTTGCGCGCGTCGATCGCGAGTCCGACGAGCGGTCCATTCTGGAGCAGACCGCGATCCTCCGTGGAGAGCTCCTGCATCATCTCCATCAGCGCCTGCACGGCCGGTTTTCCGCCGAGCTTCAGGATGAAGTGGTCTTTGCACGCCGTGATCACCAGCGGCTTTCCGACGGGGCGACAACCTTGGCTGACGATCGAGCACACCTCGATGTCGCCTTCGATCAACAGCCCGACGGCGCCGCTTTCGACCACGCCATCGGTCGAGAGGAGGAAGTTCTGTCCAGGTCCCCGGCCACCGCTCGCCATTCCGCCGAACGCTGGAAGCCCCGGGATCTTCTGGTTCAAAAGGTCGAGGTACTCGGCCATCG
>JANLUN010000208.1:0-7356 GCA_031363505.1 Planctomycetota bacterium
GCCCGAGAGCTACGCATGCTCTGCCGCTTGTGCTGCGGCGCCGGGCATGCAGCGAGTGCGTTTGAGCTCGCACAGATGCAGGTGTGCGCAGAGGTTGCCCAGATCGAGGGTGGGTTCCGCACGCCGTGCCAAATCCAGGTCGATCAACGCCAGCCCGCGTTCGCCGACGAGGATTTGTGCGTCGTGCAGATCGCCGTGTGCGCACGTCATGGGTAGAGCACCGGTCGGCGCAGCACCGCGCAATCGATCGAAGTGAGCGCTCCACCCGGCAGGGAGTTCGCCCACGTCGGTCTGCCACGCCTCCGCGATCCGCTCGAGCGCGGCGATCTCGTCCTCCCACGCGTGCGTGAGAAAGTGATCGGGTACTGCGCTGCGCTGGAAGTGCGCCAGCCGCTGACCTGCGTCGACGAGCTCCGAGCGAGCCCCGAGCGGATCGAGCGCCCGGCCCGCGAAGTACTCGAAGCGGACCAATTCGAGCGCGGCGTCCTCGGACAAGAGCGCCGGGACGAAGAACGCGTCGCGCTGGCTGCCGGCCGCGATCGCACGGTGCTTCTGGGCTGCCTTCTGCGCGCGTCCGCGTCGATAGCCCTTGGCGATCTCGGTGCCGCGCGCGTCGGTCGTACGCGCGACGACGCGCCGGCCGGGACGCCATGAGACGATCTCAGCGCTGCCCTCGCGCGCGCGACTGGACAGCCAGCTCGCGCACGAGAGCTCGCGATCGTCGGCGAGCTCGAGATCGCGCAGCGTTTCGCCCTGGACCTCGCACCAGCGCGTACCGTGCGCGAACTCCAGCGTGCAAACCCAACCGCCGCTCTGCGATCGGTCGCAGCGCTCTGCGAAGCCGCGCGCGCTCCCGGGTCCGAAGCGACGGTCGATCGCCGGCGCGACGCTTGCGAGCGAAGTCATCATGTGGATGCCGCGGGTTGGAGGAGCCTTCGCGCCGCGTCGAGCAGAGAACGTGCGCGCGGGATCGCATCGGCTTCGATGCGACGCAGTCCGGCAGCCGCGCGTCGCGTGACCTCGGTTGCCAGCTGCGCCCGCAACTGGACATCGGTGGGCACTTCGCCTCCCGCGCGTGCGTATGCAGTGAGCAGCGAACGGCCCGCACGCGCCAAGTCGCGCGTCGCGTCCGCGGCGATCTCGTCGGCGATCCACGTCGCGAGGTCCTCGACGGGATGCCCGGGACGCAGCGCGTCCCAGTCGAGCAGGACGCGTGCGCCCGACGGCGTGCGCAGCAGTTGATCGGGATGAAAGTCGCCGTGGATCCAAGTGATCGGTGCAGCGACCTGATCGAGCGGCAGTTCGGCGAAGCGCTTTTCCAGGTCCGTGTCGACCGCGAAGAGCGCGGCGAGCTCGGCTCGCGAGCTTGCTCGCGCTTCGAACGCCTGCGCCGACAGCGGGTTCCGATGGAGCTGAGCGAGCAGTGACCCGGCGGCTTCGACCTCGCTGAAATCACCCGGGCGACAGCTCTCTCCGTCGAGCCACTCCTCGAACAAGAGCCCGGTGCGCTCTTCGGTCGTGACGAGACGAGGCGCGAGCACCGGTTTGGGCGACGACTGGTACGCGTTGCGCGCGGCAACGACACGCGCGCCGGCTTCCGGAGAGAGGACACGCACGGCGATGCGATGCGCGGCACGCGTGCCGTCCATCTTCGTGGTCCCGAGATCGAGCCGCAGCACGGCGCGGTGCTCGGGCTTGTACCGAACGAGCTCGGCGCGCGAGTCGCGCGCTCGCACGGACTCCCCGGGCCAGAGCTCGGCCTCGTTCAAGTGTCGCGCCGTGCGCCGCAGGTTGAGCGCACGCGCCAGCCCCGGAAGCTCGCGATCGGTCGGGAAGCCGTACAAGCACAAGCCGTCGGCCGCCACTGCTGCGAAAGCGGCCAAGCGCGTCGCGTGCGCCTCTGCACGTCGGTCGGGCGAATACGAGAGCGCGATCTCACGCGCCTTGCCGTCGGCGTACTTTTTCCACGTGACGTACGACGAAGCGCCCTCGTCGAACTCGATCCGGTACAGCGCCGTGAGCGAGACGTGGGGCTTCCAACGCGCGTACGTCATGCGAGCCGCCACGGGCCGCGGTCCGTCCCGTAGCGCGAGGTGCCGCACGACGCGCGCGAGGAGTGCTTCGTCCGAATCGGGGCACAGCAGCACGTCTCCGGCAATCGCCGGCAGCGAGGGATCGCGATCGAGTTCGGATCGACCGTTCATGAGCTCACCGGCGGATTGGCGCGTGTGATGCGGCGGTACAGCGCATTGCGCGACAACAGATCCTCATGGCGGCCGCGGTCGATCACCTGCCCGTCGGCCACGAACAGGATCTCGTCGAAGGCATCGAGGTATTCAAGGTCGTGTGCGATGACGAGCACAACGTGATCGCGGGCTAGCGCGGCCAACGTTGCGCGCACGCGGTCGACCGACGGGGTATCGAGGCCCGCGAAGGGCTCGTCGACGATCAGCACGGGAGCGTCGCGCAGGAACGTGCGGGCCAGCACCAAGCGCCGCCGTTCTCCCCCCGAGAGACCCGTCCCCGACGAACCCAGCTCGGTATCGAGGCCCGTTGGTAGCTCTGCGACGAATCCGTCGGCTGCGGCCGCGCGGCACGCGGCCCACAGCTCCGCGTCCGTCGCGGCCGGCCGACCGAGAAGCAGGTTCTCGCGGATCGTGTCTCCGAACAACACGGCATCTTGCATGCACAGACCGAAGCGGTCGCGCAGTGACGACAGCTCGAACCGACGCAGGTCGACGCCGTCGAGGGTCACGCGCCCTCGGTCCGGGTCGTACAGGCGCAGCGCCAAGGCCGCGAACGTCGACTTGCCCGAGCCGCTCTTGCCGAAGACGCCGTACAGCTTCCCGCTCTCGAATTCGGCGGAGACACCGCGCAACGCGTCCTCCGTCTCGCCGTAGCCGAAGTGCACGTCTTCGAACGCAAGGCGTCGGGGATGCGCGGGAGCCGGAACCGCATCGGGTGGTGAGCGAATCTCGATCGGTGCGTCGAGGATCGCCAGCAGTCGCTCGGCGCAGGCGACGCCGCGACTGATGCGCACCGAGTGCTTGCCGGTCGAACGCGCTGGTTTGAGCAGGCTGCGCACGTACGAGAGGAAGGCGAGTAACTCCCCCGGCGACAGGTGTCCCGTGAGCACGCGCCAGGTTCCCAGGCCGAGTGCGACGACCGTCGCGAAACCGAAGAGGGTCTCGACCGTCGCGGACAGCCGCGCGGACAACGCTGCGGCCTTGAGTTCCGCCCGTGCCTGCGAGCGATTGCTCTTGGAAAACCGATCGACGATGTGCTGTGCCCGCCCCAGGCTCTGGATCACAGCCGTCGCGCTGATCGCTTCTTGGATGTAGTCGGCCAGGCGGCCTTCCCGCTTGCGCTGCTTACGAGCGACGTCGGTCATCTGCCGCGAGAGCGAACTCGCCACGAGCAGGAACGCCGGAACGATCACCAGCATCGCGGTGGTGAGGAACCAATCCATCCAGAACATGACGCCGAGCGTGCCCGCGACCATGACGGCGCGGGTGGCGAGGTCGATGCTCGAGTCGACGAGCATCGTCCGCACCATCGGGACATCGCCCATCAAGCGCACGAGCAGATCGCCGGACTTCTGGCGCGCGTGGAAGCCGGGCGAGAGCTCCGCGAGGTGGCTGAACACGCGGTAGCGCAACCCGCGCGCGACGGCCTGGCCGACACGATTGGTCAGGATCGCGCCGAAGTAGTCGAGGGTCGAGCGCAGTGCCGTGATCGCGATCGCGGCGAACAGTCCCGTCCAGAGCACGAACGACACGTCGTGCTGTGTGTGCTTCGAGTCGCGGATCAGCGCGTTGTCGAAGATCCACTGGATCGGCCACGGACGGAGCAGCTCCGTCGCGATCGACACTCCCGAGAGCGCCATGATCCCGACGATCGGCAGCTTGTGCGGCGCGAGGTCGACGAAGAAACGCCGAGCCACGGAGAGCGTTCGCACGAGTGAGCCGAGACTCTTGCGCTTCAGCTGGTCGAGTGTCGACGTCATGGTCGAGTCGCGCGCGCGAAATCGAGGATCTCCTGGGCCACGTCGCGCCAAGAATGCCGCTCCGCATAGGCGCGCGCACCCTCGCCGAGACGTCGTCGAAGCGCGGGATCGTGGATCAACGTGGCCACCGACGCCGCCAGGCTCTCCGCGTCGCCAGGAACGTACACGAGCCCGCGCTCGCGGTGGGCGACGACGTCGGGAAGCGTCGATATGCGCGGAACGATGGGGACGGCTTTGACGGCCATGCCTTCGAGCAGCTTGAGCGGCGAGAAATAAAACGGACGATCCGTCGCGTACGAAAGTGGCAATGCGTCGAAGCACGAGACGACGCGCGCAGCCTGCTCATGCGGCTGCCAGCCCACGGACGTCACGCGATCCCCAGGCACGCGGCCCCTCAGCAGCTCCTCGAATTGGCCTTCGCCGAGCAGGACGAGATGGACCGGCTCGCGCTGTCGGAGCAGGATCGCGAACGCATCGACGAGGAGCCCGAAGTTGTGCCACGGCCGCAGACGGCCGTGGAAACCCAACGCGAAACGGCCCTCAGGCACGAGCTCGGCGCGCAGTGGATCTCCGACATCGCGCGGGAGGAATACGTCAGGATCGACCGCGTTGGCGCACACGACCACGCGGCTTGGATCCGCACCCTGTTCGATGGCGTACCGCGCCACCTCCGGCGAGACCGCGAGCACGCGCGTGGCACCGGCGAAGACCGCGCGTTCGCAATCCGCGGGCACACCGTCGGCAGCGGCGCGATACAACTCGTCCTCGAGCGCCAGTGGCGCGTTGACTTCCAGCACGAACGGTAGGTGGTGGTCGTGAGCGAACTCGAAGCCCGTCGTCGCACCGCGCGAGTATCGTTCGTAGACGAGGCCGAATGCTGCACGCGCGTGCTCGCTCGAGAGTGCATCGCCGAGGCGCGCGCGTTCGTGGACGTCGAGCGCCACCACTTCGGCACCGCACTGCCGAAAGGCGCGGCGCATCACTTCGAGATGGACCGCCGCCCCTTTCTTTCGATGTGGCGCGATGCCGCGGTCCTGGTTGACGTGCGCGACTTTCATCTGGTTTGCGGCTGCGCCAGGCACTGTTCGAACCATTCACGCAGCGTGCGCGCGCTGTCCTCCGCGTCGAACAAGTGCTCGGCATGTGCGCGGCCCGCGGTCGCGAATCGTTCGCGCTGGCCGCGATCTTCGAACAGTGACTGGATGGCATCCGCCGTCGCGGCCGGATCGTTCTCCGGAACGAGCACACCGACGTTGCCCCCGGCGAGGATCTCCGGGATCCCGGTGACCGGAGTCGATATGCAGGGCAGTCCGCACGCGATGGACTCGAGCAGCGACGTCGGCAGCGCGTCGCGGTTGCCATCGTCGCCGATGACGCACGGCAGACACATCAGCGTCGCGCGGCCCATTTCGACGCGCACCGCGTCCTGGTCGAGAGCGCCGGTCAAGCGGATCTGCGCTGCCAAGCCGACCGCTGCGATCCTGTCCTCGATCCGCTTCCGATCTTCGCCCTCGCCGACGAACGTCGCGCGGAACGGTACGCCGCGGTCGCGCAGGATCGCGAGCGCACCTACGAGCACGGGGAAGCCCTTCTTCTCCACGAGCCGGCCGACGCTGAGCACGTGACCCTCGTCGCGCGGAGTCGCGCTCGGCCGGAAGCGGACGAGGTCGATCCCGTTGTACAGGCGGCGCACGCGCGCCATGGCGTCCTTGGAAACCGTCTCGCCCAAGTGGCGCACGTTGGCGTCGCAGACGGTCACCGTGAACTCCGAGCGCGAGACGATGCGCGAGAGCAACTGCGCATTCACCGTGGTTCGATAGATGTCCTTGGCGTGTGCGGTCAGGCTGTAGGTCGGGCCTCCCAAGTCGTGCACCAACATCGCGGTCAACGCCGAATCCGTCGCGAAGTGCACGTGCACGTGTTGGATGCCCAGCTCGCGGCAGCGACCGAGCAAGTACAAGGCTTCGGCGAAGAGCGCCGGCAGGCGCGGATGCGCGGAGCTCGAAAGCTCACGCACGAGCGCGCCGAAGCGTTCGAGCAGCTGACGCTGCTCCGGCCGCGGACCGAACATGGCCAGCCATGGCTCGAGGCTTTGTTGGAGTGAGAGATACTCGACCGTCGCGCGCAGGTCCGCGAGCTGCGGATGACGAGGCTCCGGGTCGGGAGGTCGGCGCGAGAAGATGTGCACGGGCAGGCCGCACCGTTCCTGCATCAGGATCTCGTTGAGGACGAACGTCTCCGACAGGCGCGGGAACTTCTTCAGCAAGTAGGCGATACGAGGGGGGCTCATCGGATGGCTTTCTTGACTAGCGGACATATCCCAAGCCGCGCAGTGACTGGATGGTGTCTGCTGAAAGCACCGCGCGATCCGAGGCGCTCCAGATGCGCCGGCGAGCGAGTTGGCTGGCGAACGCATCGAGCGCGGTGCCGAGAAGGGACGTGCGTTGAGGATCCGCGACGGGTGACAGCTCGCGCGGATCGGCTGCGAGATCGAAGAGCGTGGTCTGCACGCCGAAGCCCAGCCGTGCCGCCTCTTCGGCCCCCAACTGCGCGATGGTCTCGATGTCCTCACGCGAGAGCGTGGGTGTTCGAGAGCCAATCTCGCTCGACCAGTGCGTCGCATCGTTCCATTCGATCCAGACGGGACCGATGCACACTCGGCCTCGTTCTCGCGTGCCCTCCGCTGCCGTGACAGGACCTCTGAACTCGCACGCGACTTTCTCCTCGGAGCCGTAGAGCTTAATCCGCTGAGCGATGAGTCCATTCACGCCGGGAGTCACGACGACCTTGACCAGCGTTCCCTCGGGAGCGACTCCGTCGTCCCAACCGGCGGGTTTGCCGTCTCGCTGCGGAACCTCGCCGTACAGCTCCGTGTCGCGCGCGACGTCCACTTCGACGCCGGCGATACGAATCGCTCCGCTCTGACGCCGCTCGACCAGGCCTTTCAACTCGAACGGGTCGGATGCAGCGTCGCCCCGCCGCGTGAGCAGCGTCGCCACGCGCGAACCCGCGGCCGCCGCGTCGATCGTGGCCTCGAAACGCGATCCAACGCTGGGCAGCTCGAATGCTGCTGGCGCGGCCGGAGCGCTGGGGGGAGGCACGAACTTGCGGACCAACTTCCAAGAACCATCTCGCCAGGACTGCTGATAGGCGCCCGCGTCCTTGTGCTCGGCGAACAGCGGCGTCGGAACGAATGATTTCGACAGCCGATTGACGCCGACGACCGGCGACGGGCTCGCGAGGTTCGCTGCGGCGAGCAACGTCGGATACAGGTCGATCAGACTCACCGGCTCGTCCACCCTTGCCGCAGCGTGGCCCGGAACATGGAGCAGCCATGGCACGCGCAGCAG
>JANLUN010000220.1:0-6167 GCA_031363505.1 Planctomycetota bacterium
GCGAACTCGACTCCGGGACCCAGGTCGCACACTTGACGGAGCCGCACAAGTCGGCGATCGAGGCCCGGCTCGGTGTACACGTCACGCATCGCGGCGCGCGTGCGCTCGCTCGCCTGCCGGTAGGTGCGCAGCACCGGCAGCGTGATCTTCCCGTCCTCGACGTCGTTGCCGATCGACTTGCCGACCACGCCTTCCTCGCCGACGACGTCCAGGCAGTCGTCGACGATCTGGAACGCGAGGCCGATGTCCCATCCGTACTGCCGCAGCGACGCGCCGATCTCCTCGCGCCCGCCCGGGTAACGCGCGCCCAGTTCGCACGCCGCGGCGTAGAGGCTGGCCGTCTTCGCGCCGCTGATCGACTCGTACGTCTCCTGCGACATCTCGAAGTCGTACCGGCGCGTGCTCTGCTCGATCTCGCCGACGCACAGACGCCGCGTCGTTTCCGAGAGCACGCGACTCGTCAGGCGCGAAGACAAATCCGTCGAGAGCGCGAACGCGCGCGCGTACAGGAAGTCGCCGAGCAGAACGGCCACTTGGTTGTCCCAGCGTTGGTTGACGCACGCCATGTGTCGGCGGACCTGCGCGCCATCGAGGACGTCGTCGTGCACGAGCGTCGCGAGGTGGATCATCTCGACGATCGCGGCGATCGCGGGGTGCTCGTCGGTGACGTTGCCGGTCGCGTCGCCCGCGAGCAGCACGAGCGCGCCGCGCAGCTGCTTGCCGCGAAAGCGTCCGACGTGGTCCGTCATGTCGTTCACGGCGCGCGAGCCCTCGCTGAGCTGCGACGCGAGCAAGTCGCGCATCCGCGACAGTCCGTCGGCCACGGGCGCGACGAGCTCGGCGAGGCGTGCGTCGGTGGAACTCACGACATCTCCTCATGCGCGCTGAGCGCGGTCATGTCGGCGGGCGAGTTGACGTTCATCAAGCACTCGGCGAACGCATCCGCGCGCAGAGTCGCGAGGCGCGGCACCTCGCCGCGCGCGGTCGAGTGCCGCAGGAACGCCACCATCTTGCGCTCTCCGGCATCGAGCGCGGCGCGAACGGGCGTCCAGCAGGTGCTGCGGTAGACCGCGCACAACGGCTCGAGTCCCAGATCCGTCTCGAAGAGGCACGCATCGAGATCGTGTTCGCGCGCGTGCGCGAGAAGCTGCGCGAGCACCGCGGGGCGAACGCGCGGAAGATCGCACGCGAGCACCACGAGCCATTCCTCACCCGCGGCCGTGGCGCTCGCAAGCGCAGATTCCAAACCCGCGAGCGGTCCCGCGTCCGGGTAGCGGTCGGCGACGAGCGGGAGCCCGAACTCGCCGTAGCGCTCCTGCGCGCCGCACGCGAGGAGGACTCGGGGAGTCAGCGCCGCGAGCGTGGTCACGGCGCGCTCGAGCAACGTGGTCGATCCCCCACGAGATCCCCCACGAGATCCAACGGAGAGCAACGCCTTGTCGGTCCCCATACGAGAACTCCGGCCTCCGCACAGAACGACGCCCACGAGCCGACCCGCGTCCACGTGCAACGCGGCGGGACGGCACTCGGAGCGCGGGGAGTCGGCGCGGCGCACGGAACTACTTGTCCTTGTCGAGGCGCGAACCGCTTTCGGATGCGGTCCCGGAGTCTTCCGCGCCTTCCTTCAGGCCCTTCTTGAACTCATTGACGCTGGAACCCATCGAGCGGGCGAGCTGCGGGATCTTCTTCGCGCCGAAGAGGAGCATCACGCCGACCACGATGAGGATCCACTCCATCCATCCGATCACCGCTAGGTAGAACATCATCGATTGGTTCTCCGTGAGCCGCACACCCTGAGCTGTTTGCCCTGGGGCTCAGGGCTCGAGCCCCCATCCTAGATGATCGGTCGAGCCCAGTTCCTCTCACAGCCTCGAATTCACCGCAGATGTGTGCCGCGAGGCGTTCGATGCGTCGCATTGTGCGCAGATCGAGCGGCCCGGGGTCCTGATCGGGGCTCGCGATGGTTCCAGAGCTCTTCGCGCCGACGCGCGCTCCTGGGCCGACGCGGAGGCCGGCGGCGAGAAGTCGAGCGCGCACCGGCAGCGAGACCGTGTACGTCGAGAGCCATGCACCGCTCCGCATCCGCCGCGCGGTCTCGAAGAGGAATTCGCTCTCCCACAGCTCGCTCTCGACCGCGGGCGAGAACGGGTCGAGGAACACGGCGTCGAACTGGACATCGGGCTCTAGGGCGGCGAGCGTCGATCGCGCGTCGCCGATGCAGAGCCGCAACGATCCGTTCCCCATCGGCACGCCGTCCGGTGAGGACGCGCGCGCGGGATCGGTGAGCGCGAGCGAGAGCGCGCCGCGGACCGTTGCGTGCCAGCGCTCCGCGTCCACGTCGCGAGCGAACGCGCGCCCGTCGACCACGGCGCGGACCACGTCGACGTCGCGCTCGAGCGACGTCGCTCGGAGGCGCACGTTCGTGCCCCCCGTGGCATCGACCGCGGCGAGTGCGGCGGCGAGATTCCAACCGAGGCCGGTGCCGATATCGAGGAGGTCGATCGCCGCACGCTCACGTGCGCGCTCGGTGAGTCGGCAGGCTACGGCGTAGCGCTCGCGCGCTTCCTGCCACGCGCCCGACCGCGAGTGGAACGTCTGCCCGTGGACGGGATGCGCGAACGTGACGCTCCCGTCGGCCGTCTCGAGCGCGGCGAACGCGCGCATGGCGTCAGGCCGACGCGCTCGCGAGAAGTCCCGCTTCGCGCAAGGCGCGCTCCATCGTCTCCCCTATGCGAGCCGGGCTCGAGCACACGTGCACGCCGGCGGCTTCGAGGCGCAGGACCTTGTCCTGCGCCGTGCCTTGACCGCCCGAGATGATCGCGCCCGCGTGGCCCATGCGTTTGCCGGGGGGCGCCGTGCGTCCGGCGATGAAGCCGACGACGGGTTTCTTCACGTGCGTCTGGATGTACTCGGCCGCGCGCTCCTCCGCGTTGCCGCCGATCTCGCCGATCATCACGATCGCGTCGGTCCCCGCGTCTTGATTGAACGCGGTGAGCACGTCGACGAAGTTCGTGCCTTGCACCGGATCGCCGCCGATGCCGACGCAACTCGACTGCCCGATGCCGCGCGAAGTCAGCTGCCACACCGCTTCGTACGTCAACGTGCCCGAACGCGACACGACGCCGACGCGGCCGGGCTTGTGGATGTAACCGGGCATGATCCCGATCTTGCACGCACCCGGAGTGATCACGCCCGGGCAGTTCGGGCCGATCAACCGCGAGCGCGTGCCCTTCACCGCGAGCCGTTCGGAGACGCGCACCATGTCGAGCACCGGAATGCCTTCCGTGATCGCGACGATGAGCTCGATCTGCGCTTCGATCGCTTCGAGGATCGCGGCGGCCGCGGCCGGCGGCGGAACGTAGATCACGGTCGCGTTGCAGCCGGTCTTTTCGCGCGCCTCCTTGCACGTGCCGAAGACCGGCAGATTCAAGTGCGTCGAGCCCGCCTTCGCCGGGTTGACACCGCCGACCATGTGCGTGCCGTACGCGATCGCTTGCTCGCTGTGGAATGTGCCCGTCTTGCCGGTGAAGCCCTGGCAGATGAGCTTCGTGTTCTTGTCGACGTAGATGCTCATCGTGCGGCTCCGGCTGCGAGCACGGCCTTGCAGATCTTCTGCGCGGCGTCGTCGAGATCGGTCGCCGGAATGATCGGCAACTTCGAGCCCGCGAGCAGCTCGCGCCCCTTCTCGACGTTCGTCCCCTCGAGGCGCACAACCAACGGAACTCGGAGATCGATCTGCTTCACGGCCTCGATCACGCCGGTCGCGATCACGTCGCACTTCATGATCCCGCCGAAGATGTTGATCAGGACGCCCTTCACGTTCGCATCGGAGAGCAGGATGCGAAACGCGGCCGTGACGTTCTCGGTGGTCGCGCCGCCGCCGACGTCGAGGAAGTTCGCCGGCGACCCGCCGTAGAGCTCGATGACGTCCATCGTCGACATCGCGAGCCCGGCGCCGTTCACCATGCAGCCGATGTTGCCGTCGAGCGCGATGTACGACAGGCCGTACTTGCTGGCTTCGATCTCCTTCGGGTCTTCTTCGTGGAGATCGCGGAACGCCGCCAACTCGGGGTGACGAAAGAGCCCATTCGAATCGAAGTTGATCTTCCCGTCGAGCGCAAGCAGCTGGTTGTCTTTCGTGACGATCAGCGGATTCACCTCCGCGATCGAGCAGTCGAGCTCGACGAATAGCTTCGTGAGGCCGAGCAGGAACTGCACCGCGCGCGGCTCGAGGCCGGGCCGGATGCCGATGCCGCGCACGAGCCGCTGCGCTTCAGGCACGGAGAGCCCCGTCGTCGGCGAGAAGGGCGCGCGCAGGATCTTCTGCGGCGAGCGCTTCGCGACCTCTTCGATGTCCACCCCGCCTTCCGAGTATGCCAACACCTCGGGCCGTTTGAGCTCGCTCTCCAGCGCCACGGCGAGATAGAACTCCTTCGCGATGTCGCTGCCCTTCTCCACCCACAGACGGCGCACGAGCTGTCCGCCGGGACCGGTCTGGTGCGTGACGAGCTGCTTTCCGAGGATCGCGCTCGCTGCGGCGCGCATTTCCTCGGCGCTCCTCACGAGCTTCACGCCGCCGGCTTTGCCGCGACCGCCGGCGTGGATCTGCGCCTTGACGACCGCGACGGGCGATTTCAATGCCTCGAAGGCGAGGACCGCCTCGTCGACCGTCGTGCATTCGCGTCCGTCGGGGACGGGGAGACCGAAGCGGCGGAAGAGCTGCTTGGCCTGGAACTCGTGAATCTTCATGCGGCCCTGCGTGAGCCCGCGGGTCTGCGCGGGCGCCGTAGAAAAGCGGGGCGGGAGTGTACAGAGCGTCGCGCGCCTGGGCCACCGCCAACGCGTGCTCGTGGCGTCGCGCAGTCCCCGTTACGATCGCTCGCGTGCCCCAGTGCGCCTCGTACACGCCGTGAAATCGATGGACCCCGTCAAAGCCTCACCCCCACCTGCACGCGGTCACTTGCTCGTCGACCGCGACCTCGCCGCCGAGTTCGGGCGCGCGATTCGATCGGCGCCGGGCGCTCCGGCGCCGACACCCGAGCAGGTTCAGCCGACGAGCATCGACTTGCGCCTCGGCCCGATCGCGTGGCGCATCCGCGCCGGGTTTCTCCCGGGCCGCGCCTCGGTCGAAAGTCGTCTCGCGGAACTCGCGATTGCGCAGCAGTCACTCGAAGGCGAAGGCGCCGTCCTCGAGCGCGGCCTCCTTTATCTAGTCCCGCTCGAAGAGGAGCTCGCGCTGCCGGCGGACACGCGCGCGCGGTTCAACCCGCGCAGCTCGACCGGACGCTGCGACATCTTCACGCGCGTGCTGTGCGACGGTCACGCGCGATTCGACGAGACGCCGCCGGGATACGCGGGACGTCTGTGGCTCGAGATCGCACCGCTCTCGTTTCCGGTGCGCGTACGGCGCGGCGATCGACTGTGTCAGATGCGACTTGCGCGCGGCGACGCGGCGCTCACGGCGGCGGAGCTGGAGAGCGTGTGGGAGAAGACCCCGCTCGCGTTCGACGGCGATCGTCCGCTCGCGCGCTCCGAAGTCGAGCTCGATGGAACCGGCGGCCTCGTGCTGCGCGTGGGATTGAAGGGTCGCGATCCCGCTGGATGGCGCGCGGCCGCGCACACCGACGTCGTCGAATTCGGCCGCGCGGGAGCGCACGATCCGCGCGACTTCTTCCATCCGGTGCACGCGCACGGTGGACGCGCGATCCTGGGACCCGAGAGCTTCTTCGTCTTCGCGAGCCGCGAACGGATCCG
Organism: Planctomycetota bacterium; assembly: GCA_031363505.1. Classification (GTDB taxonomy): domain Bacteria; phylum Planctomycetota; class UBA1135; order UBA1135; genus JANLUN01. The sequence goes on from JANLUN010000220.1 coordinate 5,755, forward strand.
CATCCCGCCCGAGCTCGCGGCGGAGATGCAGGCCGTCGATCTCGGTCTGGGAGAACTGCGCAGCAACTACGCGGGATTCTTCGACAGCGGGTTCGGCTGGCGCGAAGACGCATCGGGAAAGCCTCTGCCCGGCGGCACGCCGGCCGTGCTCGAGGTGCGCGCGCACGACGTGCCGTTCGTCATCGAAGACGGCCAGACGTTCTGTCGACTGCGCTTCTTCCGCACGAGCGGCCGTCCGGAGAGACTGTACGGCGAGCGACGCGGCCATTCGTACAACGATCAAGACCTAACCCTGGCCCGCTGTTTCAGAGGGATCCGTGACGATGCATCTCGCTGAGCTCTGCCTGCTGGCGACCCTCGTCCAAGGCGTCGATTGGCAACGCCTGTGGAAGGATGGCGCGCGCGCAGAAGCG
>JANLUN010000243.1:0-5057 GCA_031363505.1 Planctomycetota bacterium
GTCGTCTTGGCCACGCTGGGCGCGGGGCTGATCCGCGGTCGTCCCGAGTTCTCGTTCAATCGCGGCGAGCTACTCACCGTCGGCTGCGCGCTGGTGTTCGCGATCCACATCCTCGTCACCGATCGCGTCACGAAGCGAGTGCAGCCGCTTCCGGTCACGTTCACGACCTTCGTCGTCGTCACTTTGGCGAGCCTCGGCCTGCTCGCCGTCGCGCTGGCGGCCTCGGATTCACCGACGCGCGAGCAGATCACCGATTTGTGTCTGTCGGCGCAGTTCCTCCAGCCCGTGCTGCTCTCGTCGATCCTCGCGACGCTGCTGGCGTTGTCGCTGATGAACATCTATCAGCGCGAGATCGAACCCGTGCGCGCCGCGATCATCTATGCGTTCGAGCCGATCTGGGCCGCAGCGATCGGGATCTGGGCGGGCATGGACGCGATGACGCCGTATCTATGGTTAGGCGGAATCGCGCTGCTCGCCGGCAACCTCATCGCAGAACTCGGACAACCCTCGCGATCGAGGGAACTGCCGATTGCTTGAGGCCGTCCGAAGTGCGAACCGTGTCGCTGGGAGCCGGTTGGCTCGGCGGGTGTACGTCTCTGAGCACTCTCTCGATGCCTGGCTTTTGAGAACCTAGTCAGGCGGAAAACGGGTCCTGCGCCCACCGTATTGACCGCGCTCCCAGCTGCACCCACCGTCACGTGCGCGGGGGTTCGACGACAGCGCGGAGCTCGCTCGGCGCGTCCGCTACACCCGCGCGCGCGCGACGCCGGAACAGCGAGGCCGCATCGTCGAACAGCGAGTACGCGACCGGCGTGACGAGCAGCGTCAGCAAGAGACACAGGCTCTGACCGCCGATCACGACGACGGCGACCGCGCGTCGCTCCTCGGCGCCGGGTCCCGTGCCGAGCGCGAGCGGCAACATGCCGGCGACGAGCGCGAGCGTGGTCATGAGGATCGGCCGCAGGCGGTCGCGATTCGCGGTGAGGATCGCCTCGCCGCGGCCCATTCCGGATGCGCGCAGCGTATTCGTGTGATCGATCTGCAGGATCGCGTTCTTCTTGACGACGCCGAACAGCACGAGGATGCCGAGCGCCGAGTAGAGATTGAGCGTACCGCCGGTCGCCCACAGCGAGAGCAACGCGAACGGAATCGAGAGCGGCAGCGAGAGCAGAATCGTGAGCGGGTGGACGAGGCTCTCGAACTGCGACGCGAGGATCAGGTACATGAACACGATCGAGAGCACGAACGCGATCACGATCTCGCGGGAGGTGCGCTCGAGCTCGCGACTGCGGCCGAGCAGCGTCGTCGAGTACGCCGCCGGCATGTCGAGATCGCTCGCCAGACCCTTCAACACCTCGAGTCGATCTCCGAGCGCGAATCCCTGCGCCACGTTCCCGCGCACCCCCACCATCCGCTGGCGATCGAGGCGGTCGATGCGCGACGGCGCGAGCGACGACTCGAGCGACGCCACGTTCGAGAGCTGCACGAGACCTCCGCCCTGCGCGGGCAGATAGAGGGCATCGATGAGGTCGCTGCGACTGCGATCGCGCTCCTCCAACCGGAGTCGCACTTCGTAGTTTTCGCCCGTCGCTGGATCGCGGAAGCGCGAGATGTCCTCCGCTCCGCCGACCATCAGTCGCAGCGCCGTTCCGATGTCACGCGCGCGCACGCCCAGGTCGGCAGCGCGCTCGCGATCGATGTTCACGCGCAACTCGGGCTTGTTGATGCGCAGCGATGTGTCGAGCCCTCGGAATCCACCGGCGGCCATCGCACGCACGCGCAGCGCTTCGCCGAAGCGGGAAAGTTCCTCGATCGAGGGGCCGCGGATCACGAACTCGATGTCGTTCTGACCTCCGCCGACGTTGAACGATTGGAAGTTGCGCACTTGGACGCGCAGCGAGGAATACCGCCGCAGCCGCGCGTCGATCGCGGTCATCACGTCGGCCTGCGAGTAGTTCCCTTCGAATGCGCCGAGCGGACGGCCGTCCAGCGTCTCCCGCCACATCCGCGGCAGCGACCACAGGCGCTCCTCGTGCGGCGCGATGCGCACGTACAGGTTGCCCTGATTCACCTGGCCGAGGAATCCGCCGCCCGTGGTCACGAGCACGTCGCGAACGCCCGGCATGGCCAGCACGTCGCGCTCGATCGCGGTCATCGCCTGATCCATCGCATCGACGCCCGTGCCCTCCGGCGCGTTGATGCTGACGCCGAACTCGGCTTCGTCCACGTCGGTGGGCACGAACTCCTCGGGCACGCGCGCGAACAGCGGCACGGACGTCGCGATCACAAGCGCCGCGGCAACGCTCGTCGCGAAGCGGTGACGCATCGACCAGCGCAGCAAGGTGTCGTACCGGCGATCGATAGTGGCGTAGAAACCGCGGCGTGAGGAGTGCTTCGAGGCGCCGGACGCGGCGTCCGGGCGCTTGAGGAGCCGCGCCGCCATCATCGGCGTCAGCGAGAACGAGACGAACAGACTGATGAGCACCGCGACGGCCGCAGTGATCCCGAACTGGTACAGGAAGCGTCCGGAGATACTCGACATGAACGACACCGGGACGAAGATCACGACGAGGCTCAGCGTGGTCGCGAGCACGGCGAGACCGATCTCGCGCGTCGCCTCGCGCGCCGCCTCCATCGGCGGCATCCCCTTCTCCTCGATGAAGCGGAAGATGTTCTCGAGCACGACGATCGCATCGTCGATCACGACGCCGACCATGAGCACGAGCGCGAGCATCGTCACGCTGTTCAGCGTGAAGTCGAGGAGCCACATCACGCCGAACGTCGCGATGACCGACACCGGGATGGCTACGGCGGCGATGACGGTCGCGCGCCAGCTGCGCATGAAAGCCAGCACGACCAAGCTGGCGAGGATCGAGCCGAGCACGAGGTGGAGATTGATCTCGCCCAACGCCGCATTGATGTAACGCGATTGGTCGCGCACGATCTCGAGTCGCACGTCCGCGGGAAGTTGCGGCCGCACGCGCTCGATCAGCGCCTTGACGGCCTCGATCACTTCGACGGTGTTGGCGCCCGATTGACGCACGATCTCGACGACGACCGTCGGCGTGCCGTTCCAACGCGCCAGCGTTCGCCGTTCCGCCGTGCCGTCCTCGGCGCGGCCGAGATCGCGGATCTGGATCGGCACGCCGCCCTGGGATTCGACGACGAGATCGCCGAACCCGCGCTCGTCGACGAGGCGCCCAAGTGTGCGCAGGCTCTGCTCTTTGTCCGGCGTCGTGACGTTGCCGCCGGGAACATCAGCGTTCTGCGCGGCGATGGCGTCACGGACCGCAGTCACCGGAATGCCGTGCGCGACGAGCTTTTCGGCGTCGAGCCAGACGTTCATCGTCCGCTGCAGCCCGCCGGTGAGTCGCACTTCTCCCACGCCTGCCGCGCGCTCGAGCTGCACACGCACGACCTTGTCGGCCAGCTCGGTCAGATCGCGGATCGAACGCTCGCCGATCAGCGCAATCGTGATCACGGGCTCGCTGTCGTTGTCGACCTTGGCCACGACCGGCGGATCGGCTTCGTCCGGGAGATCGCGCGCCACGCTCGATACCCGATCGCGCACGTCCTGCGCCGCGACGTCGATGTCGCTCTCGAGATCGAACGTCGCCATGATGATCCCGGTGCCCGAGCCCGAGATCGAACGGAGCTGGTCGATGCCCGCGACGGTGTTGACCGCTTCCTCGACGCGGTCCGAGACCTCGTTCTCGACCTCCTCGGGCGATGCGCCGGGAAGCCGCGTCTGCACGCGAACCGTCGGTAGATCGACGGCCGGGAACCGATCGACCGCGAGCTTCGCGTAGCTCACGAGGCCGATGACGAGCAGCGCGATCGTCATCATGCTCGCGAACACCGGCCGGCGGATGCAGATCTCAGCGAGCTTCTGCATGTGTGCCTCGTAGTTGGAGAGCGGTCACTTCGCCTCGGCCTGATGAGGAGTCGCGGATCGCACCGGAGTGCCCACGGTCAACTCGGTCGGCGGCGCGGTCACGATCGTGTCGGCGTCGGTCAGCCCGCGCAGGATCTCGACGCGCGTGTCGACCTCTTGCCCGAGCGCGACGACGCGTTCGACGGCCTTGCCGTCGTCGACGACGAACACCTTGGAAACGCCGGCGAACACGACGACCGCGCTGCGCGGAACGAGGAGCACGCCTTCCTCGTGCTCGGCTTCGATGGCGAGCTTCGCGAACGAGCCGGCGCGCAGCCGGCGATCGGTGTTCGGCACCGAGATCTCGACCTCGAACGTCCGGGAGCGCACGTCGATCGCGGGATTGATGCGCGCGACGCGGCCTTCGAAGGATTCCGAGTACGCGTCGACCGACAGCGCTGCGCGCTGCCCTACATGGATGCGCGCGACCTCGCGCTCGGGGATCTTCACGCGCAGCTCGAGCGGATCTGGATCGATCAGCTCGTACATCGGCGCGGCGACTTGGACGTAGTCTCCGACCGAGACGTGCCGCGCCGTGACCGCGTAGTTGCGCAGCGGGTTCGCGATCGACTCGGAGACCGCCGGCGCGGGACGCACACCGGAAGGCACGGAATGAAGCGTGTCCGCGAGCCGTTGCTGCGCGGTCTCGAGTTGCGCTTTGAGAGTGCGCGCCGCCGCGAGCTGCGCGCGCGCGTTCAGACCCGCGAGTCGATGGTCGGCCTGCGCCACCTCCCACGTGGTCTCGAGATCGGCGAACTCCTGATCGCTCATCGACGGCGGCGTGCGTCCATGAAGGAGCTGACCGCGTTCGTAGCGCGCCTTGGCATTCTCGGACTGCAGTCGCGCGCGCTCGACCGCGGGCAACTTCTCTACCGAGAACTCCCCTTCGGGAAGCGCTTCGAGTCCGATCTGCGCGAGCGCCTGCTCGAACGCACGCCGGCGCTCGGCGAGCGCGAGCTCGTAGTCGGTCGATTCGATGCGAACGAGCGGATCGCCCGGCTTCACCTCGTCGCCGATGTCGCGGTACACCGCTTCGACGCGACCCGCGACCTTGGCCGCGATCGTGGTTTGATCGTCGCCGAAGAGAGTTCCCGTCGCGCGCACGAGGCGCTGAACCGCGCCG
>JANLUN010000269.1:0-4356 GCA_031363505.1 Planctomycetota bacterium
TCGAGCCCGACGAGTCGGCGCCGGGTTGGAAGAACTTCACGATCCGGCCGCGTCCCGGCGTGATCACACACGCGCGCGGCGTGTACCACTCGGTCCGCGGCAAGATCGTGAGCGGCTGGCGTGTCGAGGGTGACGAACTCCACGTGGAGTTCGAGGTTCCCGTCGGAGCGACCGCGTCGATCGAGCTCCCGCTGGGATGCACGGAAGTCGTGACTCACGCCGGTCGACCCGCGAAGGATGAAGCGGGCGTGCGCTCGTTCGCCGAGCGATGGGGCGAAGTCGGTGCGGGACGCTATCAGTTCCGCTGCAAGATCGATCACCGATGACGTTGCTCCTGCGAATCGTCGTTTGGTCAGTCTTTGCGCTGTCACCTGCGCTCGCGCAGAAGTCCAAGACGCCGGACGTGTGCCCGTGGTGCAAGAACGAGCCCGAGCTCATGACGAAGTCCGGGCTCGTGTCGCACGGACCAATCCCCATCGGCACCGGTGACAGCAAGGCGCTCGCGGAGAAGTTCGCCGGCCCCGACTGGATCTTTGCGGAAACCGCACACCTGCGCTGGGCGTTCTCGCTCGGCTTCGAGAACGTCGACAACGAGGATCAAGAGCGCGTCACCGCCGAGCTCACGCGCATGCGCGCGATCTTTCCGAAGGTCCCCGAGAAGCTGAAGCGGATCGATCCGTGGCTGCGGCTGCACATGCTCGCGCTGCGCGGCGAAAACTTCTACGCACGCTTCCAGAAGCTCCTCGGCGTCACCGACGCCGACTTCCCGGCGGAACGCAGCGCCACCGGACCGTTCGTCGGCATCGGCCGCTACCTCGGCGAGCAAGACAAGTTCGAGATCGTCGTTCACGCGACGCGCGTCACGCACCGCAAGCACGCCGAGGAGATCACCGGCGCCGCGATCAACGATACGGTGCGCTGGCACTACCCCGGGCTCCACAAGCTCATCGTCGTGCTGCCCGCCGAAGACGGCGACGTGCGCCGCGATCGATGGCTCTTCCCGTTCATCGCGCACAACCTGTCGCACACGTTCTTCGCGGCGTACAAGCACTTCTCGTACGACCCACCGGTCTGGATCGACGAAGGGCTCGCGCTCGCGCTCGAGAAGGAGATCGAGCCGCGCTCGACGACGAACGACGGCGACGAAGGGACGTACCGCGAGGCCAAAGGACCCGCGGATTGGGCCGCCGCCGCGAAGAAGCTAATCGTGATGACGAAGGCGCCGCAGCTCGCGACGTTGATGCACGTGCAGGGCTTCGGCGATCTGGATCGCGACGCGACGATCGCGATCTGCTCGATGGCGCGCTTCCTCATCGCGGAGCATCCGCAGCAACTCGCGAAGTTCCTCGGCGGCATCAAAGGCCAGCTCGACGAGCGCGGTTCGCCGAGCGGACGCGATCTGCCGGGACTCCAGCGCGGTCTTCTCAAGGAGATCTGGAGATGGACGCCGTCTGACTTCGACGAGGCGTGGAAGGTCTGGGCGGTGCGCTGAGCGCGCGTTTTCGGAAGCAATTTCCGAGTGCGAGGCGGCGGAGCTCGCGAGTAGGCCGCGCTCGCGAGCAGACCGGCTCAGAACGCGCGCGTGCCGGGGCCGAAAAGTAGACGAGGTTCGAGCGTCTCCCCACGCTCGGCGTCCCGCATTCCGTGAAGCGCATTCTCTTCGTCGATCCCGAGCCGCAGACGTTGCAAGGCCTCGAGGAACTCCTCGATCCGAGCCACGTCGAGTGGGAGATCAGCGTCGTCGCGACGGTCGCGCTCGCGCTCGAACGTCTCGATCGCCAGCACTACGACGTCGTCGTCGCGGACTCGCACATTCCGGGAACGGACGGCTCCACGTTCCTCTCGCGCGTGCGTCAGGAACAGCCGAGCATCCTGCGCCTGCTCGCCGTCGACCCCGCCGATCGCGAGACGTTGAGCCGCATGTCGAGTGAGGCGCACGGTACGCTCGCGAAGCCGTGCTCGACGAACGTGCTGCGCACGACGCTGTCGCGCGGATGCGCGCTGCAGGAGATCTTGACGTCGCCGAAGATCCGGCGACTCGTCGCGGGACTCGAGACGCTTCCGAGCGCTCCGTCGGTGTACTTCGACTTCTTGGACGCGCTGCGTCAGCCCGAGACGTCGGTCGAGGACCTCGGTGACGTGATCGCGCGCGACATCGGGCTCACGGCGAAGGTGTTGCAGATCGTCAACTCGGCGATGTTCGGCTTGAAGGAACGCATCGTCAGCCCCGGACACGCCGTCACGTTCCTCGGCATCGAGACCCTGAAGTCATTGATCCTCTCGGTGCAGACGTACTCGCAGTTCGAGGAAGACAAAGTGAAAGGCCTCTCCCTCACGCAAGTGTGGGAGCACAGCATGCGCGTCGCGAGCTTCGCGCGTGCGATCGCGCGCGCCGAACGGACCTCGACGAAGGACCAAGACGAGGCCTTCCTGGCCGGCATGATGCACGACTGCGGCAGGCTCGTGATGGCCGTCAACCGACCGGATCGTTTCAAAGCGGCGCTCGTCTTCGCGGAGCGCGAGAAGTCCGATTCGTTCGACTACGAGCAGCGTTTGTTCGGAGAGTCGCACGCGGCGCTCGGCGCCTTCGTGCTGAACCACTGGAGCCTGCCGATGTCGGTGGTCGAGGCGGTCGCGCTGCACCATCGCCCTTCGTCGTCGGTCGATCTTTCCTTTTCGCCGCTGTGCGCCGTGCACGTCGCGAACTGTCTCGTGAACATCGACCTCGATCGGGAAGACGAGCCGGAGATCGCCGGGCTCGATCTCGAGTACTTGACGCGACTCGGCCTCGAGCGGCGGCTCCCGCGCTGGATGCAGGTGTGTCGCGAGGCGTCGCGCAGCGAGCGCAGCTGACGCGGCGTCGCGTCAGTCGGCGTACGCCTTCAGCGCTTTCTCGATCGCCGCCTTGTCGAGTCGAAGCTCGATCGTCTGCTCGCCGGGCAAGTCCGCGATCGTGACGGTCTGCGGCGGAGCGATCTCGAGCCACAGAGTCCCGCGAAAGATCCGACCGCGACCGACGCCGACGTTCACGGTGTACACGCCGGGTGCCGGCGCCAGCGCGCGCGTCTCGCCGGCGATGTCAAACGGCCGGCTGTCCCATCCGAATGCGAGGCTCTCGTCGGCCTCCGACGTGAGCATCGGTTGCAGGAAGAACGGGAGCTCCGGCGGACGCCCCTCACCGCGCAACACGAGCCGCACGGGAAGACCGGCCTTCATGTGCACGTCGCGATGGCCTTGGACGCGCTTGACGACAGCACGCCGTAACCCCTCCACGTCGACCGTGACGTCGAGCGTTTCGTGCATCGAGACGATCTTGACGGTGCCGCTCTGCGACCAGCGGCCGCCGCGGACGGTGGCCGTGAAGTCCGTTGCACGCCAGATCACGTTGGCTTCGGAGGAGACCAACTTGCCGTCGGGACCGAACACGGAGAGCTCGCACGCGAACAGTCGTTTCGTGAGATCGAGCGCCTGCAGCCGTTCGTCGGTCGTCGTCTCTCCGGAAGCAACGCGCACGCCATCGAACTCGGCGACGACTTCGTCGCCGCCGCGCGGCGTGATCGCGACGTGGTAGCTGCCGGCCGCAAGCCCCTCGAGCAGAAATGAACCGTCGGCGCGCGGAACAGCGGGCCAGCGCCAGATGCCGTCTTGCGCCGTCGCGCCCGGCGCGGAGCACGTGACGAGCAGGTCGCGCGGCTCGACGAGCGCGCCGACGATCACCGAGCCCGCGATCGCGCCGGCGGGCGAGAGAACGATGCGCAGTCCGCTCGTCCCGGGATCCGCGTCGACGGTGGCGGTGCCCATGCCCGGTCCGCGAGCGATCACGCGCAATCGCGTCGCGTCGAAACAACCGCGCAGCTCGAATGCTCCCGTTGCATCGGTGACGCCGGTCGCGTTCATCGCTGGACTCCAGCGGCCTTTCTGTTCCACGCTGACCGTGACCTCCGCGTGAGCGACAGGCTTACCGTCGGCGAGCGTGACGACACCGGCGGCGAGCAGCGGGCCGCGCGCGATCATGACGTCGCCGACGTCGTGGACTCCCGGTGTGAGCTCGACCGGCGCTTGGAATCTTCCGCACTCGCCGAGCACGAACTCTCCCGCCGTGCGCGCGAGGATGAAGCCGAGACGTCCCTCCTTGAAGGGCTCCCAAACGATCTCGATCTGAAAGTTTCCGGATGCGTCGGTGCGCACGCGTGTCGCCCATCCTTGCGGCGGCGACGTGTCACCGATCACGCGCCGCGCGACGAGCTCCGCGGATGCGATCGGCGTTCCGCTCTCGTCTACGGCGCGGCCCTGCAGCGTCGGCATCGTCGGATCGGAATCCAGTGTGAGAATCAACGTGGCGCGCTCGCCGGCGGC
>JANLUN010000270.1:0-3413 GCA_031363505.1 Planctomycetota bacterium
TGCTTCTTCACCGCGGCGTTCACTTCGTCGAGCGTGATCTCGTCCATCATCTTGCGAAACTTCGTGAGGTGTCCGTCGATGCCGTAGAAGCGGTCGTCGATCGCGTAGCCGAGCCGATCCGCGGTCGTTTCCGCGAAGTGCAGCGCGTACTTCTTCAAGAACATGCGCGTCGACTCGAACTCTTCCTTCGTCATGCCGTTCTTCGCGAGGTCGTCGACTTCACGGATGGCCGCGCGCAACGCGAAGAGCGCTTGCTCGCGGGCAACCGGACGAATCCACACTTCGAACATCTGCTGGTGACGTCCGACACCGGTGGGGGGCATCGTGCGGCGACCGCCGTTCGGGAACGCTTCGATGTAGGAGTAGTCGCCGTAGTTCATGCCGCGCGTCTCGCGGATGACTTGGTACAGGTGGCTCGAGCTGTTGCGGTGCTCGCCGAGCCACGAGTTCGCGATCCACATCGCGTAGAAGTCGCGCGTGCCGCGCTTGACGTCGATTGGGAAGCCGAAGCTGATCGCCGTCGTCGGGACGTCCTACTCGATGAGGCGCGCGTGGCGACCCTCGAACTTCATGGGCGTCGGCGCGGTCATCGTGGTCGGCTTGCCGGCCGGGAGTTCGCCCAGCGCTGCGGCGAAGCTCTCCGGAAGCGTCTTCGAGTATGCGCCGCCGAGACCGATCACGACGTTGTCGCGCGTGAAGAAGGTCTTGTGGAACGCCTTCACGTCGTCGAGCGTGATCGCCGTGAGTGACGCCACGGTGCCCATGTCGATGTGGGCGTAGCGCGTGCCTTGGAACACTCGCTCGTACAGCGCGGCCTTGCCGAGCTCTTCGTCGGACGAGAAGCGCAGATCGTTCTCGATGCCCGAGATCATCTGGCTCTTGATCCGATCGAAGTCCGCCTTGCGGAAACCCGGATTGACGATCGCGTCGACCATCATCGTGGCGAACGTGTCCGCGTTGTCGCGGTGCACGGTGCCGCGGACGATCGTCATCTCCTTGTCGACAGCGGCTTCGTACGACGCGGCGAGGGGATAGAGCTTCTCGAGGATCTTCTCGTACGCGAGCTCCTTCGTTCCGCCTTCGCTGATCAGCGCCGCCGTCAGCGCCGCGAGACCTTCCTTGCCGACCGGGTCGTTCTGCGTGCCGAATTGGAACCAGACGCGGAACGCGACGTTCGGATCTTGCGCGACCGGCATCAACACCGGCGGCTGCGTGATCTTGCCTTTGACCTTCGCCGACGCTTCACGGACCGCGGCGGTTTCGATCGCCGTGCCCTTGGTGTGCAGCGTGGCGACCGTCGCGCGCTCGCGGGTGAGGAACTGCCGCGCGGCCTTCTGCACGTCGGCCGGCGTCACTTGATCGAGCGTCTTGTGCAGCGTGTCGATCGAGGTGACATCGCCCGTGAGCGCGATGAAGCGCGCCAGGGCGCCGGCGACTTCGTTCGGCGTCGAGAGCCGCGACAAGAAGCGGTACTTCATGCGCGAACGCACCGCGTCGAGACGCTCGGTGGTCACCGGGTGCTCGTGGATGCCGTCGATCGTGCTCCACATCTCGGTCTCGACCATCGCGACGTCGCTGGGTTCCTTGACGCGCGCGTAGACGCTCCACAAACCCGGATCGCGGCTGTAGTCGAAGCTCGCGCCGATCATCTCGGTGCGCTGCTCGTCGAGGACGAGCTTCTTGTAGAGCGGTGAGGTCTCGCCGAACGCCAGCTCGGCGACCAGCGTCGCCGCGACCATCGAGCGATTTGCCGGGTCGAAGCCGTCGCCCTTGAAGTTGATCGTCAAGAGCGGAAGCGTCTCGCCGTCGAACGGCACGTCGATGCGGCGCTGCTTGGTTTGCTCGGGCTCGGTCGGGATCTTCGGCGCGACGTAGCCCTTCTTCCAGGTGCCGTAGTTCTTCTGGATCGTGGCGAGCGTCGTCGTCGGATCGAAGTCGCCCGTGACGAGCAGGACGACGTTCTCGGGCCGGTAGAAGCGATCGAAGAACGTCTTCGAGTACGTGTACTGCTCCGGCATCTTCTGGATGTCGGCCTCGAACCCGATCGTCGTGTGCTTGTACGTGTGCTTGTCGAAGGCGGTGTTCTGGATCGCCTCGAACAAGACCTCGAACGGGCTCGTGCGACCCTTGCGGTACTCGCCGTACACGGCGCCGGCTTCGGTCCGGAACTGATCTTCGTTGTATTGAAGGTTCTGGAAGCGGTCGGCTTCGATCTCGATCACTTGCGCGAGATCGTCCTTCGCGAACGAGAGGTGATAGGCCGTGAAGTCGTCGGTCGTGAACGCGTTCGCGTCCGCGCCCATAGCATTGACAATTTCGTCGTACACGCGCGCCGGGAACTTCTCGCTGCCGCGGAACATCATGTGCTCGAAGAAGTGCGCGAAGCCGGTGACGCCTTGCTCGACTTCGTCACGGCTGCCGGTGCGCACCACCGACCAGTACGACACGAGGCCTTCGCTCGGCATCGGAACGAAGAGGACCTTGAGCCCGTTGTCCAGCGTCGTGCGCTGGACGGCGTAGGGCAGGACGCTCGCGTCCTTGTTCGCAGTGCGCGTCGCGGCCTGCGGCTTCGCGACGGGCTGCGTGCTCGTGTCGGTGGATTCTTGGGATTGCATCGCTGTGCAGGCGGCGAGAAGCGCCAGACCGATGAGGGGGAGTGTCCGTTGGTGCATATAGATGAGGTATTCCAGAAGTCCGCGTGGGAGAAGTCGAACCCGCCAGGATAGAGAAAAGACGGCGGCGCTCGCTAGTTCGGCGCGCACCACGATAAGCCATGAACCCTTTTTTCGGGGCGTTCGGCCGCCGGACCCGGCTTCGGGAATCACGCGGGCAGCGCAGTGCACACGCGCACGGGGTCCCCGACGATGGCGGAGAGGCGCGCGAGCTCGGGAACGGCGAGCGAAATTCCGCGCATCCGGCAGGCCTCCGTCACGAGATCGAGCTCTTCATCGGTGGTCGTGAGCACGGCGGGGGTACACAGCGGCGCGAGCACGGCCGCGAGCAAGGACCGCGCGCGCCGCTCGTCAGTCGCGAGGTCGCCGCGCGCGGTGGCGAGCTCGGATTCACGTCGACGGTAGAGCGCATCGTGAAGCGCAGGGAACGCATCCGGGTCGTTCAGCACGCTGACGATCCACAAGTGATCGCACGCGGAAAGCGTGCGCGATTCGAGCGCGGCGGTGTCGATGCGCGGCAACGCGCAGCCGATACGCTCGGACGCACGCGCGAGCGCGGCGTTCAATTGACGCGTCTCATCGCCGTCGAGACTGAACGCGAGCACGTCGCGCCCGAGCACGATCGACTCGCACAACATCGGTGCGAGCTCCGCCAGCGCAGCACCGACGTAGAGACTGCGCCGAGGTCCTGTCGCCGGAAGCGCGCCGAGCGCGGTCGCGAGGTCGTCGGCGAGTCGCAGT
>JANLUN010000294.1:0-1539 GCA_031363505.1 Planctomycetota bacterium
CGAACGTGAGGAGTCCGAGGATCGCGGTCATGCCGAACAGCAAGATCCCCATCGCGACGAGCACTCCGATGATGGTGAAGCCGGCGCGGCGCGATCGATGAATCGTCTTCACAAGTCCCAATCCTCCCGGTACGTCGCGACGGGCACCTCGCGCACGAGCCGCTGACCGAAGTGGACGAGCGCGCCGGCTGCGTGCGTCGCGGCTGTCGTGCCGCGCTGCGCGCGCTTCACGCTCGCGAAGTGGCCGTCGATCGACGTCACGGTCATCCACTCCGCGTCGATCAGGAGGAACGCATCGCTTCCGCGCGGCAATCGATCGCCATCGTCGACGGTGAAGCCTCCTGCTTCGGTCTCGAGCGTCTGCACGAGGCGCGTGCGCCGCAGTCGATCGACCGGCCGCTCGAGCTCGAGCTCGATCTGGATGCGGCGCGGCAAGAGCGGCAGGTTGCGCGCTTTCGGCATCCACGTCGCCGGCTCGTTCCATGCGTGCACTTGTTCGTCGGGACGCAGCTTCGACCAGGCATCCCACGACGGCACCGCGCCCTCCATCGTGCTCGCGATCTTCCAACCGTCCTCGAGCGCCGTCGTCTGCGTCGCGCAGAGAATCCCGAGCCACAGCACGCCGCCCGACACTTCGTCGGTCGCGCCTGCAGGCGGCCGATTGGACGTGCCGAAGAAGTCCGGCGCGAAGAACGACTTCGACGTCGTGTCGTCGGTGCGACGCTCGCCGCGCCAGAGAATGCCTTCCGCGCGCGCGTTGGGATCGGTGAGCGACGCAGGAGCGATGAGCAACAGGGCTTCGACGAGACCGGGCTTGCCGATCTCGAGCGGCGCGTCGTCCGCGGGCGCTCCGCCCGGCATCTTCTCGGCGGATGCCTTTTCAGCGCGCTCGTCCGCGAGGTTCCGCGCGATCTCGCGCGCCGAGGCCTGACGAATCAAACGGATGCGCGGCCATTTCGACTCGGCGATGCCGTCGCCGTCGGTGTCGAAGCGCACCCAGTCGATCACGCAGTCGCCGCGCGCTCCGCCTTCGATGCCGCGCAGGTCGTGCGCGAGGAGATCGGTGATCACGCTGCCTTGCTCGAGCAAGCTGCGCCGCGTCTCGGCGCGCCGCCAGACCGAGAGCGTGCGATCGACGAGCTGAAAGACGACGACGAGCAGCAGCGACAAGAGTCCGAGCGCGAGGACGAGCTCGACCATCGTCAGACCGCGTGTGTGCGGATGTCGTCTCATCGCTCGACGCTCCGCAAGACGAGGTTCGGCGCGTAGTGGAACGCGCCGAAGCGCTGCAGCCGCGGCGACTCCTTCCAGCCGTGCGACATGCCGGTCGCGAGATCGAACGCGTTCGGCGCGTACTGCACGAAGATGCGCCAGTCGACGTGATCCGATTGCTGATTCACGAGGAGCGGCTGACCTTCGTTGTCGCCTTTCCAATAGAGCTTGAGGCGCGCATCGGTTTCGGGATCCGCATCCCACGGCGCGTCGGGATCCGTGCGCTGCAACACGCCGACTTGACTCGCTTCACCGTCGGTCTTGAAG
>JANLUN010000308.1:0-8011 GCA_031363505.1 Planctomycetota bacterium
GGGTGTCGAGCGCGATGGCGGGCGAGACGCGTTGCTACCAGGCCGCGTTCACGGAGCCGGCGCACGGCGCCGCACTGTCGGACGCAGTGATCGTGAAGTTCGGGCCGTAGGGGGGTCCGTCGCGGTAAGTACGCATCGACACAGCTGCGGCTTTCGAGTACTTGTCTTGCGTTCGCACGGCGGGCGGACCCGGACTCGATGGTCAGTACCGACAACGCTTGGGAAGCCTTCGGAAAGCTGGAGCCGTACTACGGCGTCTTCAGCAAGCCGTACTTCCTCACGAAGAATCTCAGCGGCGATGCGCGCCGAGTCTTCTTCGAGACGGGGGAGAGGCACGTCCACCAGATCTTCGGCGTCGTCCGTGAGACTCTCGATCCGAATTTCGCGCCGCGTCGTTGCCTCGACTTCGGATGCGGGGTCGGCCGCGTCACGATTCCGCTCGCGCGACGGACGGGCGAGGTCGTCGGCGTCGACGTCTCCGAGTCGATGCTCGCCGAGGCGCGTCGGAACTGTGAGGCGCAAGACGCCCGCAACGTCACCTTGCTCCCGTCGGATGATGGGCTGAGCGCGCTCACCGGCCGATTCGACTTCATCCACTCGTTCGTCGTCTTCCAGCACATTCCGCGCGAGCGCGGCGAGGCGCTTCTCGACGCGCTCCTCGCTCATCTCGCCGACGGCGGTGTCGGCGCGCTCCACTTCACGTATGCGACACGCGCTTCGATGCCGAGACGCATCGCGCAATCGATGCGCGCACGCGTGCCGCTGGTGCACAACGTCGTGAACGTGGCCCAGCGCCGTCCGTTGCGCTTCCCGCACATGCAGATGGTCTGCTACGACGTCGGCTCTCTCTTGCGGCGCCTGCAAGAGCGCGGCTGCCATCGTGTCGCGCTGCGCTTCACGGATCACGGGCAGCATCTCGGCGTCGTGCTGTTCTTCCAGCGCGCCGCGACGGCGCCTTTGTGATCGAGCCGTGGCCGCTCAGTACATCTTCTTCGCGCCGTTGATCACCGTCAGCGCTTCTTCGCAATTGAAGCCGACGAGCTGCGAGTAATCGCGAATCGACGGGAAGCGCGGCTTCGAATACTCCACCGCGCGGCGCATCGCTTCGTCACGCGAGAACTGCCCTTCGCGGATCTGGTTCGAGAGCATCACCTCGTCTTCCGACCAGCCGCAGATCGTCGAGTAGATGTAGTTGTAGAACGCCGCCGATCCGTCGCCGATCCGCCACGTCGACTTCGTGTCGGTCGCGACTTCCCAGTCGTACTCACGGCGAATCGTTCCGACGATCTCTTCCTCGGTCCACGGCAAGTAGTGGAAGAGGTAGAGGAAGTCGTCCTTCACGACGAACGTGGACCAGTACGCGAAGAACGTGTCCCAGATCGACTCGTTCAGGTACGCCGGGTTCTTCAGGTAGTTCTTCGCGTAGTACCACAGGAGCTGCATCTCGTCGCCGAACGAGAGTCCCGTCAGCGTCATGCCGTGGTCTTTTTCGTTGATGCCGCACAGGCCCGTCTTGTACGGCGTGTCCTCGATCATGTTGCCCGTCGAGAAGATGACGAGCTTGATGCCGGTCTCTTTCCGAAGTTGGCGCGCGTGGTGATAGAACTCCTTGTCGCCGGCGGTGAACAGCGTGACCATGCCGAGCTCGGGCTTCTTCAGCCACGCTTCGACGTTCTTGCGGATGTAGCGGCGCTTCTTCTGGATGTCGGCGGATCGCAGGATGTGCTCGATGCCGAGCTTGCCGCAGATGCGCGCTTGGTTGCGGCGCGCGAGGTCCGTCACCATGCCCCAGTCGTACGTGAACGCGACCGGGTTCATCTTCAGCACGGTCTTGACGTAGTGCAGCCCATAAGTGGAGTCGCGTCCACCGCTGAACGCGACGATCACGTCGGGGCTACCGTCCTTGCTGCGGTAGGGCTCGACGAACGCTTCGAGCGCTTCGCGGCCCTTCGGTTGGATGCGTTTCCAACGGCGGCAGTACGCGCACACGCCTTGCGCGTCGAAGTCGACGAACGGGTACGTCTCGACGAGCAGGCACTTCGTGCAGCGCTTGAGGTTCGACGGGTTCTTCGTGTGGTACACGATCGGCAGCGGCTTCGCGCGCTCCGACACCTTCACGCTGATCGGCGTGCCGTTCTTCGGCACGAGCGCGAACGTCTGCGTCGAGAGGTCGCGCATCGAGACGACGAGCCCGTGGAACGCCGGCAATTGCTCGATGCGAATCGGTCCGAGCGTTCCTTGCAGGTCGATCCGATCACACAGGCTCTGCAAGATGAAGCGCTCCGACGCGAACGCGAAGAACGTGCGGCGCTCGTTCGTCAGGTAGTGCAGCGAGCCGGTGTTCGTCGCGAGCAGTAAGTCGTCGAGCACGTCGAACACGAACGCGATCGACGCTGCGCCTTGGATCTCCGCGAAGGCCTTCTGCGTCGCAAGCGCGAGGTCGTGCTTGTCGTCGAAGAACTTGCGCAGGATGTTGACGAGCACCTCGGTGTCGACGTCGCTCTTGCGCGTCAGCTCGCGGAACTTGTTCCAGAGTGCGGCGTCGTTGACGATGATCCCGTTGTGGATGCCGACCGTGCCATTCGCGATCACCGGCTGGTTGTTGTCTTCGTTGGACTGGAAGCCGTTCGTGACGAGGCGCGTGTGGCCGGTCATCGCGAGCCCGATCGCCGAGTTCCCGTCGCGGTTCTTCTCGTACAGCGAGATCGCGCGCTGGAAGAGCTCGTGGAACGTTGGGCTCGCGAGGAACGCGTCGACCGATCCCGCTTGTTTCAGGACGTCGATCGTCTGTCCGTTGTGGACGGTCAAGCCGGCCGCTTCGCTCCCGCGCGTCTGCGAGAAGCGGTACAGCTTTTCGATCACCTCGCCGGCGAACTGCGCGCTGATGCGCGGGTCCTTTCCGACGACGACTCCGAAGATGCCACACATGATTCGTTCAGGACCTCTGCGGCGCGCCTCGCTCGCCACGTTCTATGGGCGACGATAGCGGAACGCGGGGAACATTCTGGATGTCGTGCACGATGGCCTGCAGCAATAGCTGCACGCCCAGGATGATCGGCATGGCGGCGAGCATCACCAGTCCGGGCGGGGTGTACACGTTCGTGGCTTGGGAGTTGAGCCACAGCCCGATCCCGAACGCGGTTCCGAACACGACCATCGGCAAGCCGAGTGCGAGGAACAGCGACACGACCGTGAAGTCGTGCACGAAGTAGCGCCAGAAGATCCGGCGCAGAAGTCCCCACATGAGCCGCGGCGGGAAGCCGACGAGCGTGCGCGTCACCGAGAGCGACGAGCGCTCGTCGCCGTAGCGCGCCGGGATCGTGACGTCCTTCACGACCGCGCGCTGGATGCCGAGCTCGATCAAGAGACCGCTCTCGAAGAAGTAGCGCCGCGGCAGCGTCTCGAGCGACAAGCGATCGAACGTCGCGGTGCGCAGCGCCAAGTAGCCGTTCGCGGGGTCGAACAGGTTCCAGTACCCCGACGCGAGCTTGACGAGGAACGTGAGGCCGGCGTTTCCGACGATGCGGACGAGCGGCATCTCCTTGATCGAGCCGAGCGACGAGTAGCGGTTGCCCTTCGTCATGTCGGCTTCGCCGGCGACGAGCGGCGCGATCAGACGCGACATCTGCGCCGGATCCATCTGGTCGTCGCCGTCCATCTTCACGACGATGTCGAGACGGCGGCGTAGCGCTTCCGCGAAGCCCGTGGCGACGGCGCCGCCGACGCCCTGGTTCTCCGCGTGCCGCACGAGAACGACGCGCGGATCGGCGAGGCGCTCGACGCGCTCGGCCGTGTCGTCGGGACTCTTGTCGTCGACGACGATGATCGTGTGCACCCACGCGGGCACGCCGCGGACGACGCGCTCGATGTGCTGCGCGACGCGATAGGCCGGGATGACGACGCCTACCCGCGCGCCTCCGAGCTCGAGGTCGACGGATTCGGGCGGCGACTCTCGGAGCGGACTCTTCAAAGCCGGAGCGGTCGTTTCGGTCTTCAACGCTCAGCGGGGCTTCCGCGTGGGGAGCCGCTCTTTGTCGTCATGCCGTCCCACGGATCGAGCGGCAAAGTCTACCGCCACGGAGCGAGGGTCACAACCGGATCGAGCGTGCGCCCGGAGTGTGTCATCGTGGAGTGCGTGCAACCACTCGTGCTAGGCTTCGCGCCGCGTCGACGCAACAGCTGCGCGCTCCGTGGAAGAGTTTTCCTATCCGCTCCTTCGGGCGCGATCCGAGCCGTGATCGGCGTGTCCCGGCTTCGATGAGCGCGGCACGCGACGAACAGCCCCGTGCCGGCGCCGGAAGCGACGCTCGCGTTGCGCTGGCGCTCGTAGCGCTGATGGCGTTCGCGTTCTTCGTGCGTTTCGACGGACACGGATCACGCTTGCCGCACGCGCCCGAGCCGGACAGCGTCGTCTTCTACGCGCAAGTTCGCGCGATCGAACGCGGTGTGGAGCATCCCGAGCAGGATCCGATCTTCGGCTTCTATCCGCTGCTCCTGTCGCGCTGCGTGACGTGGTTCTCGAGTCCGCGAGTCGCGTCGTCGGACGGTTCGCTCGAAGATGACCTGGCGCAGGCGTCCGACGTACACCGTCGCGGCCGCACGGTGGTCGCGCTGCTTTCGACGCTCAGCGTGCCGGCCACGTTCCTGCTCGCACGCGTGTTTCTGAGTACGGGCTGGTCGCTGCTCGCCGCGGCGTTCATGGCGACGAGCGTGCTGAATATCTGGTTCGCGCAACAATTCAGGCCGCACGCCGCCGCGGCGAGCTTCGCGCTACTCGCGGTGCTCGCGGCGCTCGAGCTCGCGCGCCGCGGCCGCCCGCGCGACTACGTGGCGTGCGGAGTGGCGCTCGCGCTCGCGATCGGCACGTTGCAGAGCGGACTGGCGCTGCTCTTGCCGTTCGTGACGGCGATCTTCGTGAGGCGCATCGTGTCGCGCGATTTGTCGATTGTGTGGACGCTCGTCGCGCTGGCTCTCGTGGCAGTGAGCGTGCGCGTCTTCTATCCGTTCATGTTCGCGGAGAGCCACGGCCAAGACGCCGCGCAGCTCGGGCTCGAAGGCTCGGACCTCAACCTGTCGGGCCACGTCGTGATGCTGCACCTCTTCAACGGGGGCGGGTTTCGAAAGATCGTCGAGGCGCTCGTCGGCTACGAGCGGTGGCTCCTCGCGTTCGCGGGCGTCGGCGCGGTGCTCATGCTGCACTGCCTCTTCACGTCGAAGCGCCGGATGGACAAGGCACGGATGTGCGAGCTGCTCGTCATTCTCGCGCACGCGCTGCCGTACTTGATCGTGATCGGTGTCTACCAGCGCACGTACCAGCGCTTCGTGCTTCCGCTCCTGCCGTACATGGCGTGTCTCGCGGCCTACGCGGTGATGCGCGCGGCGAGCTTGATGGGGAATCGACTCGGCGCGGCTTCCCTCGCGGGGCTGGCCATCATCCCGCCGATCTTCGGTGCGCTCCATCTCGCCCTGCTGCGCAATCGACCGGACACGGGGACGCTCGCCGCGGAGTGGCTGCGCGAGCAGGACTTGTCGCGCGCGCGCGTGTTCGTGCTACCGACGATCGATCTGCCGCTGCGGCGTTCGAGCGCGGCGCTCGCGGCGCTGCCGAAGGACTTTGGTGCGCGGATGTCTCCGTGGCTCGATGCCCAAGTGGCCGGCGAGCTTTCCGCCGCGCCGCGCGAGACGTTCGACCTGTACACGATGCCGATTCCGGCCGACGATTCGCGCGCGCGCATCATGATGGATCCGGCGGAGTACGTGCGCTCGCTCGGCGCCGACATCGCGGTGATCGAAGTCTTCGAGCCGTCGCACCGCATGGTTCTCGCCGCGATT
Organism: Planctomycetota bacterium; assembly: GCA_031363505.1. Lineage (GTDB taxonomy): Bacteria > Planctomycetota > UBA1135 > UBA1135 > JANLUN01. The sequence continues at coordinate 5,833 of JANLUN010000308.1, forward strand.
CGAGATGGGCTCGCTCGCGAAGGTCGACTCGTGCAGCGGATCTCGCCCGATGCGGTCGACACCGGCTCGAACATGCCGCTCTCGTACCAGGACGACGAGCTGCCCGAATATGTCGCGTGGCGCCAGCGCGCGATGCGAGCGCGTGCGCTGGGACCGGTGCTCGAGATCTACGACTTGCGTTGAGCCCGTCGCGCTACAAGCGGAATCCCAAGCACCGTTTCACGAACGCCTTGAGCACGAACACCGACACGACGGTCGCGATCGCGGTCGCCACCGCCGCGCCGTTCAGGCCGTAGATCGGAATCAGGATCGCGTTGCCGATGACGTTCGTGAGCACGGTGACGGCCATCAATCCGGTGTGCCATCCGGGATGTCCGCCCATCAGCAGCGTCTGCCCGAACGGGATGTACCCCGACGCGAGCACGATGCCTGCCATCAAGAACGCAAACGGCCCGGCGCTCGCGAGGAACTCCGGCTTGTCGACGAGCACTCCGAGCGCGGTCGGATACACGAGCACGGCGACGATGCCGACCGCCGCCATTCCGAGGTACGTGTAGCGCCGACCCTTCGCGACCATCGCGTGCAGCTCGTCGAACGCACGCTGCGCGAGCTGACGCGCGAGGATCGGGTTGTACACACTCTGCAGCACGACGAGCAGCTGGTACACGCCCTCGGCGATCATCGCCGCGAACGTGTAGATGCCGACGGCCGCGTCCGACATGAAGTAGCCGATCATCAGGATGTCGACGCGCGCGTTGAGCTCGAGCATGACGCCCGACAGGACGCTGCGAATGCCGTACGAGAGATGGACCCCGGTCCATTGCGTCCAGCTGCGATCGAACGGGAACGAGAGCTGCCGTCCGACCTCGATCGCGAGAACGACGAACAGGATGCACTCAGCGAACGTGAACACGAACGCGAGCTCGTTGCCGTCGAGGTCGACGCCCATCGCGACGAGGAGTCCGCCGAGGATCAGCGCATATCGCAGCGCCTGGTAGATCGCGTAGGCGCGCATGCGCTGCACACCGTTGACGACGGCGAGCAGTACCTTGTTGAGCGCGAAGAAGAAGAGACCGGGCGCGGCAGCGGCGATTCCGGTCGCGACTCCATCGCTCTCGAGAAGCGCCGCGATCGGACTGCGCGCGAAGTAGAAGGCCAGCGTCGTGACCGACGCGAGGACGAGCGTGGGCGCCAGGCTTCCGATCACGATGCTCGTGATCTTCTGGCGATCGCCTTGGTGCTCGGCGACCGAGCGCAGCACCGACAGGTTGATCCCGCCGACCGCGATCTGCGAGAAGAAGATGTACGCCGCGAGGGCCTGGTTGAAGACGCCGAGCGTCGCGTCGTCGTAGTACCGCCCGATCAGGACGTTGAGCGCGATGCCGCTGACGCCGAGCACGGCGAGGCTCGCGAAGTTCCACAGCACGTCCTGCTGGAACTTGCCGCGGAGAAGTTCCAGGAGTCGCGCCACGTGAGGGGAGAGAGTAGACGTGCCGGGCACGACCGATCAAGGTCGTGCGCGGACTCGACGCCGCTAGTGAAACGACGCGCGCGTCCGCGCCATCCGCACGAGCCGCTCGCAGGGCTCGAAGCGCGCGACGCCGCTTGCATTCGGCCGCGCGACGACGTCTGGCGCTTTCGCGATGCGCTCGAGCCGCGCGGTCACTTCCTGCGCGCCGAGCGTGTCGGCCCAGCGCATGAGTCCGCCGCGGAACGGCGGGAAGCCCATGCCGAACACGGTCGCGAGATCGAGCTCGCGCGCGCTCGCCACCACGCCCTCGTCGAGCGCGCGCGCGGCCTCGTTGAGCATCGCGAGCATCAAGCGCTCGGCGATCTCGTCGTCGGTCAGCGCTCCGACGCGCGGCGCACCGGGCGGGAGGAAGCGCGCGAGGTCCGGCGCGAGTTCGGGCTTCTGCTTGGAACTCTTCTTCTTCGATGCGGACTTCGCTTCGGACGGATGCGTGTAGAAGCCCTGACCGGACTTCTTGCCGAGGCGCTTCTCTTTCATGAAGCCGTCGATCACGTCGCACGGCGTCATGCGCGCGCCGTACGCGGCGAACAGCGATTGCGCCGCGTGCGACGCGATGTCGAAGCCGACCTCGTCGAGCAGCGCGAGCGGTCCCATCGGCATGCCGAACTCGAGCACGGCGCGCTCGAGCCGCGCGGGCTCGACACTGCC
>JANLUN010000477.1:0-3965 GCA_031363505.1 Planctomycetota bacterium
TGGCTGTTCTTGATCTGCAGGCCGGCGTGCTCGGTCAGGAACTTGGCGTGCATGGCTTCCGTGGGCAGGAGCAGCACTTCGTACTTCTCCTTCATCCCCAGGTACGGGCCCTCGCCTCTGTAGTCGCCTTCCCATTTGCCGCTGCCGTCGGCGAACGTGATGTTCTCGGCCTGGATGAGTTGGATGAATCGTTTGTGGATCTCCTCGGCGCGCTGCGCGAACAGGTGCGTGCGCAGCCACGGGTCGATGAGCACCGCGTCGGGCTTCACCTCGGGGAGCACCAGCGCGAGACGGCCGAGCTCCGCGAGGAACTTCTTCTTCTCCTCGAACTTGACGCGGTTCGAGCCGAGCGCGAACCCGATCCTGAAGTTCGTCGTTTCGATCCAGCGGATCTCGGAGCCGCTCAAGAACTCGTCGACCTTGGCGGTGTCGGTGACGCCGAACGCGAAGCCGCCGTGCGATACGAGGCCGGCTTGCTTCAGCAGCACCGGATCGTTGTGACAGTAGGGGCAGTTCGACGGATCCGTGTCCTTCTTCGTCTGTGCCAGCGCCGGCTTCGCGATCGCGGCGGCGCAGGCGAGAAGTCCCGCCAGCCCGATCGCGAGCGCCCGACGTCGCAGTGTGCGCATCGCGCTCATATCAGCTTCAGCTTCCACTGCTTCGCCATCTCGATCACTTCGAACACCGGGAGCTGCTCGAGTGGGAGATCGCCGTCGACGATGCCGCGCAGCGCGTTGACCGCCGCGACGCGCAGCGTGTTGTCGCTGTCGTCGAGGAACGGACGCACGAAGGATGTGCTGGACCTGTCACCCAGCCCGGCTAGCAAACGCAGCACGGCGACCTTCTCCTTTAGTGCGCCGTCTTTCGCTTTCTCGATCGCCCACTTCGTCGCTTCCGGTCCGCGCAGTGGTTCGATCGCGGTGCGGATCTCGACGCCGCGCGAGTCCCACTGCTTGAGCGCGGCTGCCCACAGGTATTCCATGCCCTGGCTGGAGCCGGCGGACGCAGCGCACAGTGCCGCTGAGTAACTCTCGTCAGGATCGGCCTTCTCGCCCTGCTTCTTCACGCTCTCGAGCGCTGCGTTCGCGGGCGCGACGAGCTCGGGGTCGGGGAACGCGGCCGTGCGCCACAGCGCGAACGTGCGCTCCGCCGCGGACTTGCTCGTGAAGTGTTTCGCGAGGAGGCGCGTCTGCGTGGCGTCGGTCGTCTCGAGCAGCACTTCGCGCAGCCGCTCCACCGCGTCCTTGTCGCGCTCCTTGCCGAAGCGTTCGAGGAGGAATGGGACCGCGCTCGCACCGCACGCTTTGAGCGCGTCGTGCGCTTGCGTGCCCATCTCCGGCGTACGCGCCTTGCACAAGCGCTCGATGTCGACGATCAGCGTCGACTTGTCCGCCGGCTTCGGCCACGCCGTGATGCGGTCTAGCTGCACCTTCGACTTCGCGCCTGCGGGCGATTGTTCGGCCGCAGGCGGTTTCCCCGACGCAGGGTCTTGTCCGGCGTAGGAAGCGCTCGCGCACACGGCAGCCAGCGCCACAGCAGTGATTCCGTTCCAGATCATGGAGACTCTCCACGCATGCGGTGTTGCCAAAGCGTCGGCACGACGTCGTGCCACGCGGGATCGACGAACGCGAGATGGCTGCGATCGATCGCTTCGTCGAGCGCGACCGGTCCCTTCGTCGCGTCGAGATAAGGAAAGTCGAGGACGGAGAGAACGAACATCGTCTCGCGCGGAGTGCGGCCCGACTTGCGCTCGTCGACGCGCGCGACGTGGAAGCAGCCCGGCGATTCGATCACATCCGTCCACGCACCGGGCGCGGTGTCGAGCGCTGCGCGCCAGATCGTGAGGTCGATCTCGCGCCAATTGCCGTCCGACGCGCGCAGCACCGGCTCCGCGGGAAGCGACCCGGCTCGGCACGCGTCGAGCGCCGCGCGTGCCGCGGCTTCGGCTGTGCGGCGACGGTCCGGCTCGGCGCTGCGCGCGGCCCACTTCGGAAAGATCACGTTCGACACCGCTAGACGCCGCAGATGCGGCAGCGCGAACTGCGGCTCGAGCATCGCGTACCACCCCGCCACTTCGTCGACGTCTTCCTGCGTGATCGGAACACCGTTCAGGGTGAGCACCGTTCCGCTCGGCCATTCGCGCGGCGCGTCCGTGACCGGCACGCGCTCGCAAGCGATCGACAGCGCGAGGATCGCGGGCAGGACGGCACCGGCGCGCGGCAGCCGGCTGCCCCAACCGATCGCGTGCCTCGGGGTCGTACGCATGGGCGGGGTCGTGCGCATGAGAAAGTGCTGCATCCTACCCGGGGCGGATCGAGCCGTTTCGCGAGCGGTCAGTGCTCTTCTTCGGCCTGCTCGCGCGGGGCGTCGAAACAGCCGACGAAACGCAGCGTGTTGTTCACCACGAACTGATACGCGGCCACGATGTTCTGCTCGATCGGCTCGAGGCCCGTCTCGACGATCGTGGGGCCGAAGCTGGCTTGGTTCTCGATGTAGAGCGAGCGCGGATCGTTGTTGAACGATTCGATGCGCAGCGAGAAGGCATTGGTATCGCCGTCGGCGGGCGGGAACACCATGCGGATCCCGAAGAGCTGGGGCTCGCGCTCGAACGCCTGCGGCTCGTCGTCGAAGCCGAACATGCCCTGCTTCAGGTACTGCCGGCTGTCCGCATAGTTGCGCGGGTTGACAAGCGTGCGGACGGTGACGTGCTGAGCGGTCAGGATCTGGATGCCGCGCATACCACTGACTTGCGCGGCGATCTCCTTCACGCGCGCGGCGAAGTCGTCGTGGGTCAGGCTCGACAGCTCTTCACGGAACTGGAAGCGGTCGGCGAGGAACGCGGCGTAGGAGTTCGCGCCCGGCTGCGTCACCGGGTTCGACAGGACCGCACCAGCCGGCGTGACCGCGAAGCTCGAGTAGGCCGGGTCCGGCGACTGGAACATCAGGTTGTGCACCCGCTGGATCGCCGCCGGATCGGGGGTCTGCGGAGGATGGAACAGCTCGCAGACCAGGGCGATGGTGCGCGGGGTGTAGAGCATCTGACGGGACTTGGAGGGCTTCACGTGGCGCAGTCGAACAGAAGCGTGCAGACCGCAGCATCCCCTAAATTACCAGGAAGGCTCGTTCCAGGGACGATCTCGGTCGATGCCGTACGGACCCGACCCCGCATCGGCGCCGCGGGTTGCAAAAAACACTTCACGCACTTGCCTGGACCCGCGTAGGCTGGTCCCTCCAAAAATCGAGCGGATAGGCAGCTTTGCACCCCTCGCCCATCCCGTACGAGGTCCATTTCCATGCTTTCCCTACTCCATCCCTCCACGCTGGCGCTGGCCAGTTTCTTCGCGCTGGCACCTGCGGGCGCGACCTCCTTGACTGCGAGCGCGACCCCAGCGCGAGCCACTGAGACCACCGCGCGAGCGAGTGGGAACCCCGCGCGAGCGAGCGTGACCACCGAGGAGACCTCGATCTTTGGCGCGCCGATCTTCGTCGACGGCAAGCGCATCACGGACAACCAGATCAAGCGCACGATCATCTACGGCCCGCGGCCGCTGGTCTTCGAGTCGTACCGCATCGGCGTGATCACGGAAGAAGAGATCAAGCGGCAGTCCGCCGAAGCCGCCGACGTCGAGATCCGGAAGCGCGAGGCGGAGAAGCCCTTCGCGTCGCCGGCCGAGAAGCAAGCGGCGTACGACGCAGAGTACAAGAAGCAGGTCGAGCTCACGCGCGAGCGCACGAAGGTCTCCGACGACGAGTTCAACGAAGCGTTCGCCAAGACGCTCGAGCAGTTCAAGGGCAAGTACCCGATCCTCAACCTTCAGAACGAGATCATCCGGTCGTACCGCTCGGTCGACGCGTACAAGCTCGAGCTGCGCCAGTCGCTGCAGTTCGACAAGGTCTTCCTGCCGAACAATCCCGAAGAGTGGCCGATCGTCTCGATCGAGGCCGTGCTCGCCGACTCGGGCGAG
>JANLUN010000396.1:0-1876 GCA_031363505.1 Planctomycetota bacterium
CGGCGCGGCGTTGCCCGGCGCTCCGACCGGTTCGATGCCGGCGGAAGAAGGTGGGGAGGACGGGCTACCCGGGCTCGACATCGTCCCCGATCCCAACGCCGACTCCGCCGCGAAGCGCCTGACACAAGACGAGATCCTGAAGCTCGTCGCGCAGCGCCTCTCCGTGCAGGAGTATCGCGTAGTCTACCTGAAGTACTGGGAGGAGCTCTCGATGCGCGAGATCGGCCAGCTCCTCCATTTGTCCGAGTCGCGCGTGTGCAAGATCCACGCGAAGTTGCTCGAGCGGCTCAAGGATCGCTTCCGCGTCCACGTCGACGAGTAGACGGGCTCGCGGACGCGTCGAGCCGGCGACTTCGCGCACAAAAGAACGGAGGCATGGAACGCGGTTCCATGCCTCCGTAGTTTCCCGACGCAAGCCCGCAAGTTCATACGGGCTCGAGTGACCGCGGTACTTTAGTCAGACCAAAGTACTCCCCATCGCGATCGAAATGTCCCGAAGGACACGGGCGTCGGAAAGGCGCAACGTTCGAGCTTGTCCCCACGAGCTCGATCGCGCGCATCTCCACCTTCGAGCGCCAGCAAGCCTAGTCCCCACTCGGCTCGCAGCGCATCTCCTCCCGCGGCACGTCGATCGGTTCCCCAACACGATCGAGTGCCCGGCTTCGCCGTCGTGTTTGCGCCGGCGAGCGCTCTCTCTGCCACCTTCTTTGCCTTGACCCGAATTCGTCCGTGGACGAAGTCACCACTGCTGTCGACGCACGCGACGCCGGTGCACCGCTCGACATCGTGTGCCGATGTCGAGGGCAGTGATTGGCGATCGCGCAGTTTCGTCATGTTCCTGGAGTGCTCGTTCCGGGAATCCGTGCCGCTCGCAGTCTCGAGATTCGCCCGGACTTCCGGCGTGAGCCGGAAGACCGAGCGACGCGGAGGGAGGGAGGATGAAAACTCCCCGAACCTGCGTCTCAGGACCCGAGACGGAACGGATTCCGTCTGCTCCTGCGATGACGTCCGGGATCGGAGCGACGACGTTCGGTAGCTCGGCTGCCCGTGCACTTGCGTGCGGAGGGCCCGTGGCTTTGCGTCCCAGCCTCACAGCTGGTTTGCCCTTGTCGTGTCATCTTCAGAGCGGCGAAGGATACATGCGAAGTTGCATTCGGGCAAACGGCGCGTGCCAAGTTTTTGGCGGCCCGCTGTCGTTTTTCGCGAATCGCCCGCGACGCAACGTGTTAGGCGCGAGAGCTGTCGTGACTGTTACACGAGCGCGTTGCGCGCGTGCTGTCGCGAAAAAAATGCGCGCGTCGAGCGCGTCGCGACGCGAGTTCGCGCGATGTGAGCCGAGGCTTCGCGATCGTGCGCGACGCGCTCGCTTCGAACTCCGCCGCGACGCGCAATCGGTTCGCATTGGACTATTGCGCACGAACTCTTTTCGCGTTCGGCGACGCGAGCTCGAGCCAGCTACGTGTTGCCGTTGTCCATGTCCGAGACGATCTGCCAGCGTCCGTCGCTCGCACGCGAGAGCGTGAGCGTGAACTTGCCGAGGTCCGGCTGCCCGCGCTCCCTCGCATACGCACCGATGATGTAGCCGAGCGAGCCGCTCGAGCTCCATGCGATCGAGCGTAGCGCGAGCGGTCCGCCCCGCCCGGTGTAGAACTCGCGGATGGCCGCGCGTCCTCGAACGGGCGGATGGCCGTTCGAGAGAACGAAGCCGTCTTCGACGAAGAGCTCGGCGAGCTGCGCCGCGTCCTTCGCGCGCCAGGCCGACTCGTAGTCGGTGAGGACGCGCGCGAGATCGGCGGGGAGCGTCGGGCCGTCATGCAAGTCGCGCTTGGGCGAGCTCTCGCACGAAACGAAGAGGAGCGGTAGCAGCAGGCCGAGC
>JANLUN010000441.1:0-4181 GCA_031363505.1 Planctomycetota bacterium
GCCACCGTTCGCGCGACACGCCGCAGCGATTGCAGCGCGCGAGCCGAGAGTCCGGCGCGCGTGGCGTGCGACAAGAGGAGCGCGCGCGAGCCGTCGTCGAGCGGTGCGACCCGGTCGAGCTCCTCCGCGGAGAGGTCGGCGTTCCGCCGGGTCCCTTGCCGCGCGATCATGCGGCCGCTCGCTTGCCGGACCGACTCGATCAGATCCGTTTCGCACGGGGAATGACTCGGTGCGCGCGCGCGGCCATTCTTCGCGTGCCCCTCGGGATTGGTGAGTGACGAGGGCGCCGCGGGCGCGAGCTCTTCGATGCTCGGCGGTGACACGTCGACGCACAGATCGATCCGGTCGAGCAGCGGCCCCGAGATGCGGTGCCGATAGCGCTCGACGAAGCTCGGCGGACAGCGGCACGTGCGGCGCGGATGACCGAGATAGCCGCACGGACAGGGGTTCATGGCCGCGACGAGTTGGAAACGCGCGGGCAGCTCGACTTGTCGTTGCACGCGGCTGATCGAGATCGAGCCCGTCTCGAGCGGCTGTCGCAGCGCCTCCAACACGTCGCGCCGAAACTCCGGCAGCTCGTCGAGGAACAAGACGCCGCGGTGCGCGAGCGTGATCTCGCCCGCCGCCGCGTTCGATCCGCCGCCGACGAGCCCGGCGTACGTGATCGTGTGGTGCGGCGCGCGAAACGGCCGCGAGCGTGCGAGGCCGCGCGGCCAGCGACCGACGGCCGACAGGACCTGCGTGATCTCGATGCGTTCCGCTCGTGTCGGCGGCGCGAGGAGACGCACGAGCCTGCGCGCGAGCAGGCTCTTGCCCGCGCCCGGCGGCCCGACGAAGAGCAGTCCGTGGCCGCCCGCCGCCGCGACGGAGAGCGCGTGCTTCGCCATCGCGAGCCCGCGCACGTCGTCGATCGAGGGCGTGTCGTCGTCCGGCGCGGTGAGGTCGCTTGGCGCAGCGAGGCGTTCGAGTGCCGCGCCGCCGCACAGGTGCGCGAGCACTTGCGCGAGATGCCCCGCCGCGAAGACCTCGAGCTCCTCGATCGTCGCGGCTTCCTCGGCGGTGGCGTGCGGCGCGAACAGGCGCTTCACGCCCGCGCGCTGCGCCGCGATCGCGGACGCAAGACCACCGGGAACGGCCGAGAGCTGACCATCGATGGAGAGCTCGCCGAGGAACAACGCTCCACGCAAGACGCGCGCATCGAAGTGGCCGCACGCGGCAGCGGCAGCGAGCGCGATCGGGAGATCGAGGATTTCGCCGGACTTCCGGAGCGCGGCCGGGACGAGGTTCACGAAGAGGCGACCCGAGGCGAGCGAGAGTCGGTTCTCTTCGAGCGCGCACTCAAGTCGCCCTTTGCTCTCGCGCAGGACGGCATCGGGCCAGCCCGTGAGCACGATCTCGGTGCGGCTCGTGTCGCGCGGTTCGAAGCGCGCTTCGACCGTGACGAGCTCGGCGCCCGTACCCGTCAACGTGGCACCGAGTGCACGGACTGTCTTCACAGGGCGGTGACCGCGACGCGCGACAGCGGTTGCGCGCGAAATGCGGAACGCCGGAGCAGCCTGCAGACGACGACGGCGAGCCCTGAGAAGGGCGACGGCGCGGCCGGTGGGCGGACGGAGCGGGAACGCGAGCGCTAGTTCGGCCGCGGCCCGCGCAGCGACTCGTACTCGCGCCAGAACTCGTCCCGCTCACTCGGCAAGAACAGCCGGTCGCCGTCGCCGAGTCGCTCGAAGTACGGCTTGTAACGCGGCGGCACGCGCTCCTCGAGAAGCGCGCGCGCGTTCTCCTGATTCGCCAAGCCCTCGGGCGATTTGACGCGCGGATAGAACTTCACGTTCTGACCGATATTGAAGAAGAGCGTGTCCTGCACGTCCGGCGGACGGTTCGCGACGATGCGATCGACGACGCCCGCGAGCGTGTCGGGATCGTGTTGATAGCGCATCGCGATGGCGCGCGCGAAAAACGGATCGGACGTGCCGGAGGTCGTGAGGTTCTCGCGGAAGAGCGCAGGCTGCGTGCGCGCGAGCGTGCCCGCAAAGAAGAGCCCGCATAGAGACGCGTGCACAACGATGGCAGTCGTGCGCGCGAGCGGCTTGCGATCCCACAGGTGATCCAGCGCGACGGCCGTGGCCATGAACACGAACGGGTAGAGCGGCATCAAGTAACGGTAGCTCGACACCCAGTGACGCCGCGCGTCGATCTGGAAATCGCTGAACACGAACGCGAGGACGAACAGCGGGATGTACGCCAGGAACAGCACGGTCGGATCGATCGTGCGCGGCTCATTTCGCGCGCGCAGAAGTCCTGACAGCGCGCGATGAATCGAGTCTCGATGAATCCAGGCCGCGATGCCGCACAAGCCCGCGAGGAGGGTCCACACGATGTGTCCGAGGGCGATGCCCGACAGCCCGAGCGAGTTCGGTAGGTACACCGACTCCGCGAGATCGCGCGTGATGAGCTCGGAGAGCACCGTGAGACGCGGACGGTGCGCGGTCTCGTCGAAGAAGTGATCGAAGATCGAGCGGCCGTAGATGCTCACGCGATGGTTGACGCTGTAGATGACGAGCGGGAGCAGGCCGACAAAGAACCCAGCGAACCTCCACGCGAAGTTCGACCGCAGGAAGAACCGCTTGTCGAAGAGGAAGTCGAACGCGAAGAGCAACCCGACGACGAGCAGGATCCCGAAGCCGAAGTAGATCGCGAAGCCCGCGACGAGACCGAGCAGAAACGACGTGCGCCGATCGTCGGGCTTCACGTAGTGGTGCGTGAGGAAGAGGAAAACGAGAACGATCGCCTGGAGGTTGTTCTCGATGTGCGTGCCGTACGCGATGCACGAGAGGAGCGCGTACCCCGGCGGCGCGACGGCGAGAAGGAGCGCGCCGAGCCAGGCCGCGCGCCGGCTCACGAATCGATCGAGGACGAGGAACAGGAACGCGACGGACGCGCAGCTGATGAGCAGCACCGACATCCGCAGCGCGATGATCGTCGGACCGAACACCCAGAAGAACGGGACGGCGAGGAGCGTGACGACGAGCGAGCCGCCCGAGAAGTCGTTGACCTGGTAGTCCTGGAACGGGAGTACCGGACCGTCGAGCAGGTCCTGCGCCGAGCTCCCGCGCACGAGCTCCTCCCAACCACCGAACCCGATGAACTCGGGCGCTAGATCGACGGGCGGCGCCAGGATCACGACGAGGCGCAGGATCGCGGTGAGCGCGACGAGCGCGAGCACGGGGAGGAGAGTGCCGCGGCTAGAGTCGGTCGCGCTTCGCAAGGCTCATCCGTGCGGTTCCACGGCTCGTCCGCTGCGCTGCGAGTCGCGCTGGAAGCCTGGATTCCGCATGGCGCGGGAAGTATACGAGCGGCGGAGATGAAGGCCACCGCGATCCATGCGACGGGGATGATCGTGGCTCGTCGTCGATTCGTCGCGGCCACCCTGATCGCGGCAGCGGTCGCGCTCGGCGCGTGCCGCACGGCAAGCTTGAGACCGATCGAAGTGAGCGGCGAACCGAGCAGCGAACCTGGCCACGAGCCGAAGCCTCCGGGCGACGAGATCATCGTGTGCGGCGAGCGCATTGCGATCGGCGCGCCGGTGGTTTTGTGGACGGAGTTCCCCGGTTACGACGCGTACCGAACGACGACGCACTTCGCGCCTGCGAGCGCGAACGGCAACGGGCCCGATGGAGAGAAGTCGACGGAGGGTGAGAAGACGCCGCGAGGACTGCGGTATCAGCCAGGCCGCGTGAAGAAGGAAGCGGATGGCACGCAGACGGTGCTCGTCGAGCCCGGAAGTCGCGACATCGCGCGCCTCGCCGAGGTCGTCGATCAGTTCGTCCTCCATTACGACGTGTGCGGCACGAGCGAGACGTGCTTCCGCGTGCTGCACGATCAGCGCGGCTTGTCGGTGCACTTCCTGCTCGACATCGACGGAACGATCTATCAGACGCTCGACGTGCGCGAGCAGGCGTTTCACGCGACCAAGGCGAACGTGCGCTCGATCGGGATCGAGATCGCGAACATCGGCGCGTATCCCGTGAATGCGGCCGAGCCGTGGAGGAAGACGCCGCTCGATGAGTGGTACACGAGTGATGCGGGTGGGCCGTACATCACGATCCCTGCGCGGCTGAAGGGTGGGGGAGTGCGCACTCCGGGTTTCATCGGACGACCCGCGCGCACGGACCGCGTGG
>JANLUN010000149.1:0-1504 GCA_031363505.1 Planctomycetota bacterium
GAGAACGACTCATGAATCACGAACACTTCCGCGAGCAGATGGCGCTTCGTCTCTACAGCGAGCTCGATCTCGACGAAACGAAGGCGCTCGACGAGCACCTCCAGCGGTGCGACGAGTGCCGCCGATTCGAAAGCGACCTGACGCACGGAATGGGTCGCGTGCGGTCGCTCGCGCACGCGCGCAGCGACGCGGAGCTCCCTCCTGATTGGACCGAGCGGCTCGCCGCCGCGACGCGCGACAGCGGCGAACGTCGCACGCGGATCTCGCCCTGGCTCGCGGCCGTGACGAGCTTCGCCGCTGGCATCCTCGTCGCTGCGCTCGTCGCGCACCGCGCGGATTCACCCGCGCACGAATCGAATCGTCATCCCGTGACGGTCGACGAAGCGAACTACGCGCGCTACCTGCGTGAGACGCCGCCGCCGCCGTCGACGGGCGGCGGACAACTCGCGCGGCTCCCGAGCTACGTCAAGCGCTGACGCGCGTCACGGCGCGAACGTGACCTTCACGCCGTTGGACAGCCCGACACCGGTGTGATCCAGGTGCAGTGTGTCGCGGAACAGCGCCTGGTAGTGCCACGTCTGGCCGACGAGCCCCGTCATGCTCACGAAGGGCAGCACGACGGTGCCCGTGGTCGTCGTGCGGAACGAGTTCCAGGATACGAGCGGCAGCGCGGCGTACAGCGTCCCCCCTTGGAACGGCGAGCTCACCTGCTGACTCGACATGTGGATGAATCCGATCGCGTTCGGAATGGCGCGCGTGAGCTGCAGCTTGAAGTTGTTGATCGACACGTCCGGCGCGCCGACCGGCGTGAGCTCGGGCCGCTGCCCTTGCGACGTCAGCTTTCCGAGGCCGTAGATCGAAGCGCTCCCGCTCGCCGGCGGAGCTCCGTCGCGAAACGCCGCGGCGATCGGCGCAGTCAGGCTCATCGACTTCGCGTTGTCGCAGCCCAGCGAAGACGTGCTCGGTACACCGGTCGCCTCGCCTTGGTAGTTCACGAGCGGGTTCGAGAAGTACGGGATGCGATTGCCAGGCGCGTACGCCATCACCGTGCGCCACGTCGCCGACGGATTGCGGTAGCCGTACGAGTACGGGTACGCGCCCGTTCCGCCCGTCTGCCGGTCGTGCGCGCAACCGAGGTTGTGGCCGAGCTCGTGCGCGAAACTGTAGTAGCCCGTCGCGCACGTGCGCGACACGACCGTGAACCCGTACGCCTGGAACACGCTGCTGACGTTCGTCATCACGTAACCGATGCCGCACGAGCTGCTCGCGTTCACGATCAGCGAGACGAGGTCGGCCTTGTACGTGTCGCGCAGCGCGTGCACCGAATCCATGAAGCCGTCGACTGGACTCTGCAGCCGAGCGAGGTCGGTGTTGAAGTTGTTCGACTCCGTGTACGCGATCTCTTGCTTGCGCACGAGGTTCAGCGACAGCGGTACGACGCTGTTCACGTACGTCTGATTCGCCTCGAGCACGGCGAGATCGATCAGCGCGTCGATCGCGGTCT
>JANLUN010000533.1:0-3243 GCA_031363505.1 Planctomycetota bacterium
GCGAACGCGAACACGCCGGGCTATTCGCGCCAGCGCGCGGAGCTCTCGGCGTCGCCTTCGATCCTCCTGCGAGGCTTGGCGCTCGGCAACGGCGTCGACACCGACGCGATCCTGCGCACGGCGGACGCGCTGCTTCACCGCCGACTCGTCGCGCAGACGGGCGCGATCGCCCAGATCGAGACGCGCCTCGCGGGCATGTCGCAAGTCGAATCCTTGCTCGGCGAACCGGGCGAGAACGGCCTCGCCGAACTATTGAAGGCGTTCAGCACGAGCCTCGGCGGCTTGGCGGCGAGTCCGGATGACGCGGCGCTCGCGAGCGGCGCCGTGCAGGCGTCGATGAGCCTGACTGCGCGTTTCAACGAGCTCTCCTCGAGCCTCGTCACCGCGCGCCGCGACAACGGAACCGCGGTGAACAACACGGTGCGGCAAGTGAACACGCTCGCCGCCGAGGTGTCGAAGCTGAACACCGAGATCGCGACGTTCGAGAAGAAAGGCATCGCGGCCAACGACTTGCGCGACCAGCGCGACGAGTCATTGAAAGCCCTCGCGAGCCTCGCGGCGATCTCGTACTCCGAACGGCCGAGCGGCGCGGTCACCGTGAACATCAACGGCGCGCTTCTTATCGGAGAGTCGCGAAGCTACAAGCTGGTGGCGACGATCACGCCTGAGGGCGCGGCGAGCGTCGCGCTCGAGAATCATCCGCGAGATCTCGACATCAAAGGCGGCAAGCTCGGCGGGTTGCTCCGTCTCAGCGAAGACTTCGTGCCGAGCCTCGCGTCGAAGCTCGACGCGCTCGCGAAGAACCTGATCCTCGAGACGAATCGCGCGCACAGCACGGGCGTTCCGAGCGACGGCGCGTTCCACGCACTCACGGGCAGCTATGCCGTAGAGGACAAGGACGGCGACGGCGTGCGCACGGACGAGCTCCTTGCGAACGCTGGGTTGCCGTTCGAGCTGCAAGCCGGACAGCTCTTCGTCAACGTCACCGACGAAGCGACGGGAAGCTTCACGACGCACGCGATCGCGATCGATCCGGCGCAGACGACGGTCGGAGACTTGATCGATCGACTGAACGATATCTCTCATGTCAACGCCGGTCTCGACAGCTCGGGCAAGATGCAGATCACGTCGCAGTCCGGATTCGGATTCGACTTCAGCCGTAGGCTCAATGGCGCACCCGACGTGCACGGCACGTTCGGCGGCAGCGCGGCGACGCTCGGCACGACGACCGCAGGTCCGTTCAACCTGTCGGACGGCGACACGCTCTCGCTCACCGGCCCCGGCGGCACGTTCAACATGACGTTCGACGACGCGGACTTCGCTGACATCACGCAGGCGACGGCGGACGAGGTCGTGCGGGCGCTCGAAGCGACGCCTTCGTTCGCAACGGTCGGTCTCACGGCAGTCGCGGTCGGCGGCCGAGTTGTCGTGCAGACGGCCGCGGAAGGTGCGAGCGCGAGCCTTTCCGTTTCTTGGGGCACGAGCCTCGCTGCGTTCGGATGGTCGGTCGCACAGGTCGCGAACGGTCAGGACAACCCGGTCGAGGTCGCGACGAGCGGCAAGTACACCGGCACGAGCAACGAAGAGTTCACGTTCGTTCCGAACATGGACGGGACGATCGGCACGACCGCTGGCCTCGAGATCGCGGTGTACAACTCGAGCGGCGCGCAGGTCGCCACGCTCGACGTCGGCGCCGGCTACGAGCCCGGTACGTCGCTCGCGTTGCCGTCAGGACTCGAAGTGAGCTTCGGGTTCGGCTCGCTGTCGGCGAGTTCGAATCAAGCATTCAGTCTGCGCGCACTCGCGGATTCCGATACGGCCGACGTTCTCGTCGCGCTCGGACTCAACTCGTACTTCACCGGCACGAACGCCGGCGACATCGGCGTGCGCGACGACATCGAACGCGATCCGAGCGCGATCGCCTCGACGCAGAGCGGTGCAGCGGGCGACAACACGACGATCCGCGACATGCTCGCTGCGCAGACGGCCGGGGCCGCGGGACTCGGTGACGCCGCGATCGGAACGTACTGGGGCGACACGGTGAGCGGCCTCGGCTTCGAGATCGAGGCCGCGGAGAGCGCGCGCGAAGTCGACCGGTTCCTCATGGACAGCCTGACCGCGCGCCGCGACGAAATCTCGGGCGTCAACGTCGACGAAGAGCTCGTCGACATGATCCGCTTCGAGCAGGCGTTCAGCGCCGCGTCGCGCTACATCTCCGTCGTGAACTCGACGAACGACGAGCTCATGAACCTCTTGTGATCACAGGCATGACTCCATCCACGACAACGGGCACGTGCTCACGGACTTGATGCCGACATGAACATCCGACCGACTCAATCCTCGAACTACTCGCTCGTGCGCGACGGCCTCAGCTTCAACCTGTTGAAGTTGGTGCGCGCGCAGGAGCAGCTCTCGTCTGGCAAACGCATTCTGCGCGCGTCCGACGACGCGTTTGGGACTTCTTCGGCGCTCTCGCTGCGCCGCCAGCGCGGCGACATCGAGCGCTTCAAGGCCGCCGTCGCATCGAGCCGGCCGGTGATGGACGCGAGTCTGTCGGCGCTCGGCAGTGCCGGTCAATCGGTTGCGCAAGCCCGCGAGCTCGTGATCCAGGGCCTCAACGGCACGCTCGGCGACAACGACCGAGCGACGCTCGCGCGCGCGATCGAGCAGATCAAGGGCGAGTTGCTCGAGCACGCCAACTCGAGCTTCGACGGGCAACACCTTTTCGCCGGGACGAGCACGGACGCCGCAGCGTTCGCAGCGGACGACGCGCACGGTCTCACGCGCGTGACGTACGCAGGCAACGACGCCGCGCGCAGCGTTTCGATCGGCCGCGGTGCGGACGTCGACGTATTCGTGTCCGGTGCGAACGTGTTCGGGAAGTTCGAGGCGAGCGGCGTCCAGTTCGTTGGCTCGACCGGCGTCACGGCCGGCCAGAGCGCGAACGAGGGCACCGGTTATCAGTACATCGCCGTTCGTCACGACACGACCACCGCGACGCTCGGCGCCGGGATCGCGCTCGCGGGCGGCGGTGCGGATGACACACTGCTCGGCGACCGCGCGCTGGTCGTCGACGCAGCCGCGGGTAGTGTCCGTCTTGGAAACGGCACGGCCGTCGCGCTTCCGGCGACCACGGACCCGAGCGCATCGGACTTCGTCGTGCGGGACGAGCACGGTGCCGAGGTTCACCTCGACTTCTCAGGATTCACCGGCGTCGACTTCACCGGCACCGTCAGCGGCGCG
>JANLUN010000541.1:0-15278 GCA_031363505.1 Planctomycetota bacterium
GGGATCACGCCACGGCAGACGAAATGCTCGCGTCCCTTGAGATCGCAGGCGCTATCGTCGCCCTGCAACCGCTCGCTGTGGAGTCACTCCCGCCGCACCTTCGGTCGAAGGCGCGTGTGATCTATCAATCCGCCACGCCCGTTTGACGGGCTCCACCGCGAACGCCGGAGGCGTTCGAACTGAGCCTCGTCGCGAACCTGCGCGCACTCAAGGATCCGTTGCTCGCGGTGCGCGCGACGGAACTCTTGCCCGCGACTTCTCGAGTGCGTGTCCTCCACTGTGGCGCCGTTCTCGAGGAGGAGTTGCGAAGCGAGGTCGAGCGGGCAGCCCGCAGGAACGTGCGCTATCGCTGGCTCGGATCTCTATCCCATGGGAAGACGCTGCAGACGATCGCTGCCTCGCATGCGCTGCTCGTGACGTCGCGCTCCGAAGGCGGAGCCAACGTGGTATCCGAAGCGGTCGTGAATAGCGTGCCCGTCCTGTCCACTCGCATCGACGGCTCGATCGGCTTGCTAGGCCGAGACTACCCTGGCTACTTCCCCATCGGTGATGCGGCGGCACTTGCGGAGCTCTTGTCGAAGTTCGAGATCCAGGCCAACTTTCGGCGCGAGCTCAGCGATGCGTGCGCCACCCGTAAGCCCTTGTTCGAAGTCGATCGCGAGCGATCCGCATTGAGGACTCTGCTCGCGGAACTACTAGGAGAGGCTCGTGGCGATCACGATTGACGCGCCGACCTCACGCGACGATTGCTCGATGCACGCGCCAGCACGTTGGCGCTCGTCGAGTGACTGACCAGCGCGCAACACCTGGCGCCACTTCTTTCTGCCCGAGCGGTGCGACGTGTTCACAGGCCTTCGCACCGCGGCGTCGTGACGTCGAGACCTACGGCATCAGGTGAAGCCCGCTCGCGAGGACGCGCACGTTGCCGGCTTCATCCTTCGCAACCTTTCCTTGCACGACGACGGTCTTCAGGAGATCGAGACCGTGAAAGCCGCGCGGGTTTGCCTTCAGGAGCTTGCCGTCCGTCACGAGTTCCACGGACAACGCGTTGGCAGCCATCGTGTCGGGTGACTCGCAGCAGTAGTCCCAAGGCGTCTTGCATTCGTCCGTCTCGTTCGCGTTGCAGGCTGCGAGCTTGGCGTCCACGATCGTGAACGCGGCGTAGTCGTCGACGAACACCTTGTGCGCCCCGCCCACTCTGCCGGTAACGACGACTTGATCGCCGTCTTTCGCGGAGGCGACCACTTCGCCGACCGACTTCGGGGAAGGCGGTGCGACCGCGACGAAAAACGTCTCAGGCACGTTTGACGTCTGTAGTGCAGCGGTTGACTCGCTCTTCGCGCACGCGGTTGCGAAGGGGAGTGACAGGGCCAGCAGCATCGTCAGTTCACTTGTGTTCACGGTTCTTCCATTTCTTGGAGCCATGCTCCGGCATCAGGGTTCCTTGAGCGCAACGGCCACCGGCAGACGTGCGACGCGCATGGCAGCGGGGATCGTTGCGAGTATTCCGAGTCCCAGCGCAGCGGCGAAGCCGGCCAGGACAGCTTGCGGTCCGATGGACAGCGTGAACGCGCCCATCGCGATGCGTACGGCCGCGCCGGAGATCGCGAATCGTGCCAACGCGAGCCCGAGCAGACCGCCAGCCGCCGCGAGCACGATCGACTCTTGCAGCAGCGACGAAATCAGCGCGCGCTGTCGATAGCCGATCGCGCGCAGCGTCGCGAGCTCCCGAATGCGGTCCTGCACCGCCGCGTTCAGTGTGTTCGCTCCTCCGAAGAGTGCCGCTCCGCCGATCATCAGAGCCAACACCCAAGCGAGAGTTCTTATCGGGTCGAAGTAGGCCCCGAGCTCCTTGTAGTAGAGCGAGGACGGGATCGCGTTGAGCTCGAGATCGAGGCGGCGTCGCGCGAAGAGCTCCAGCTCGCCGAAGTCCTGCGGCGAGTTCAGGCGAACGAACACGACCGAAGAGTCCTCGCGGCGTGAAAGGCTGCGCAAGTCGGCCAGCGGAGCGAAGAGTTCGGATTCGATCGTGGTTCCGGGCGCCGCGAACGTTCCCGCGATCGTGAACGTTCCGCTCTCAAAACGCAGCTTCCGACCGATGCGAAAGAGCGCGGGGTCGAGACCGAGCTGAGCAGGCACGATTCGGCCCACGAGCACTTCGCTCGGCCCCGGAAGGTGACCGTCGATCAGTGTGATCGAGTCGTGCACTAAGAAGGCGCGCTCGGTCACACCGCGAACGAACGCTTGGTAGGAAGGATCCGGCTCGCCTTCGGCCGGTTTCTCTCCAAGGCGCAGGTTCGTTCCCGTGTGAATCTCCGAAGACACCGCGGGGATGCCACCTGGGCGCGCGATGCCCGTGATCTCCGCAGCGACCAGTTCCGCGAGAGCGGGCGGAACGGTCGAGCGGAGCACGTCCTGCTCGCTGACACGCGAGAGCAGGATCGCGACGTCATCTTGTCCCGCGCTCGCGAAGCTGCTCGAGAGACCTTGCACGAACGCGGCCGTGGCCACGAAGAGCCCAGCGACGAGCGCGCTCGAACCTGCGGTCAACAAAGTACGGACGGGTCGGCGCGCCAGGTTGCGCACGGCATAGTCGAACGGGAGCGCACGACGTCTCACGTTCAGGTGCTCCTCAGTGCGACGACGATCTCACGCCGTCCAGCGATAAATGCCGGCACCGCGGCCGCGAGCAATGCTGCGCCGAGTGCGACGAGTGCGCCGGTCGTGATCACCGAAGCGGAGAGCACGAAAGCGACGGGTACACCCTCCGAGCCGATCGAGAGATGGGCCGTGCGAATGACGACGAGCGCGGCCGCCAAGCCGATCACGGCTCCCGCAGCACCGATCAGGAGCGCCTCGCCTAGCACGAGCGCGACGATCCGGCTGGATCGATACCCGAGCGTGCGGAAGACTCCGAATTCCTTCACTCTCTCTTGGACCGACATGAGCACCGTGTTCGCAACGAGCGCGAGCACGACCGCGACACACGCGAGCGCAAGCCAGCGTCCAAAGCGCAGGATCTCGCGGAGATCGCGGGTCGCGGCCTCCAAGAAGGCGAGCTTGGGCCGGGTATCCGTCGGCTCCTCCGCCGTGCGCAGCCGTTCGTCGATCTCGCGTGCGATCTCCTTGGCGCGCGTGGGGTCGTCGATCTTCACCTCGAACTGAGTGACCGTTCCTAGCTTGTCGACTGGGCCAGCTCGCTGGAGGAACTCGAGGTGCGTGAGTACGGTTCCCTCTTCGATCGGCTCAGGTGAGCGGAACACACCCGCGACGTTGACGTCGATGCCGCCGAATCGAAAACGGTCCCCAGGCTCGAGGCCTCTGCGCGTGGCAAACTCGCGTCCGACCAAGGCAGCGTCGTTCTCGCGCTCGAAGCGCGATAAATCGCCATCGACGACTTCCAGTCCGCGCGTTCGCAGGAGCTCGGCCACGGGCGCGCCTTGGAATACGACGATGTCCAGACTGGCGCGGCAGTTCGAGAGGTAGACCTTCACCGGCAAGACGCTCTCGACTCCAGGAACATCGGCGATCACTCGCACATAGCGCTCGGGCAGGAACGAAGTCTGCGGGCAGTAGCGATTCTGCCGGTAGACGATGAGCGTCTTCGCGGCTTGCGAACCCGACAGGGCTGCGTCGAGCCCCGCCGAGAGGCTCTCCACGAGAACGAAGAGCAGCATGGCCGACGCTACACCGAGCACGGTCAGCACCGTGCGAAGCGGCCGCCGGCGCAGGTTCCGTGACGTGAGGAGCGCGAATCTCATCGGACGGGTTTGTCGGCCAGGAATCGGCCTTTGTCGAGCACCATGCGACGCGTCCCGTGCGCCGCAGCACGCGGATCGTGCGTCACCATGACGACCGTCTTGCCGAGCTCGGCATGCAGGCGGTCGATCAGCGTCAGCACACCCTCGGCGCTTTCGTGGTCTAGGTTGCCCGTCGGTTCATCGCAAACGAGCAGCGGCGGATCGGCAACGATCGCGCGAGCGATCGCGACGCGCTGCTCTTGTCCGCCGGAGAGCTGGCGCGGTAGATGGTCCGCACGGTCCAAGAGTCCGACGGCTTCGAGCGCGAGCAACACGCGCCGATGACGCTCAGCGCGCGAGAGCGAGAACAGTCCCAAGGGTAGCTCGACGTTTTCGTACGCCGTCAACACGGGCACGAGGTTCGCGCTCTGAAACACATAGCCGACGGTCTCTGCACGCCAGTCGGAGAGCTTCGCCGACGACAACCGTGCGAGCTCAGCACCGCCGACTCGAATGGTCCCCTTCTGCGGCCGGTCGATGCCGGCGATCAGATTGAGCAACGTGGTCTTCCCGCTGCCGGACGGTCCCAGCAGCACGAAGAACTCGCCTCGCTCGATCGAGAGCGTGACGTCTTGCAACGGAACGACTTCGACATCGCCCTTCGAGTAGGTCTTCGTCACGCCTTCGAGCTGGACAAAGGACATCGCCTAGCGTCCTTTCCCCGAACTCACGGGTTTGACTGGTAGACCGGGAGATAGATCAGCCAGACGCGTGGCGATCAGCTTGTCCGAGAGGTTCAGTCCTTCCAGGACATCCACCTCGTCGCCAGTCCGCGCACCGAGGCGGACTTCGCGCAACTCGGCCTGCTTTCCGAGAGCGTCCAGCACCCACACCCTGCTTGCGTCGACGACGAGTTCCGCGCGGATTCGAACCGCTCCGCTCGTCGCGCCGCCGCTGGGCTCACCATTCGCTGCGGCGCCCTTGAGGAAGCGAACCTGCACGAGCATTTCCGGCCGAAGGAGTTCGTCGCCGTCCTCGATCCTGACGTGCGCTTGGAGCGTCACCTTGTTGATGTCCGCTTGACGCACGATGCGAAGCACGTCTCCCGAGTAGGGCTTGCCTTGGCGCGAGTCCGCCTCGATGCGGACCCGCTGCCCGACGGAGAGCTTCGCAATCTCCCCTTGCGGGACATCGACCCGCACGCGGACCGATTGCGGATCGTAGAGCGTCGCGACGGTGGCGTTCTCGGCCGTCAATTCTGCGCCGGGGGCGACGAGCCGCTGCAACACCACTCCCGCGGCGGGCGCGCGGACGGTCGTGCGTTGGAGTCGCAGAGTCGATTGATCGCAACTCACCTGCGCCTGCTCGATTCTTGCAGCGGAAAGCGCGACGTTCGACTCCGCCGTGGCGACTCGGAGCCGGTCCTCGATCCGCAACTCGAGATCGCGCCGCGCCCGTTCGAGCGCGGCTTCCGCGATGCGCGCATTGGCCCGTGAGAGCTCCGCATCCGCCGAGAGGATCTCGATCTCCGCGCGTATCCCGGCTAGTGCGGCTTGCGCGAGCTCGACGGCACGCGGACCGGCCGCGGCGGAATCGGCGAGGAAGCGCTGCACTTCGAGCTCCGACTCCGACGCCGACAACCGCGCGCGAGCCGCCACCACCGCCTGATCTCGATGCAGGGACTCCGCTAGCTTGCCGTCGAGATCGGCTTCGGCTGTGGACGCCCGCTCGCGTACGAGCAGCGCTGCGTCGAAGCTCTGCTTCGAAGCATTGAGCTCGGCCTCCATGCGGGAGAGCTCCGCGCGCGCTTCCGCCAACATTGCTTGTGCTTGCCGACAGCCGAGCGCGGCGTCCTCATCGACGAGCTTCGCGATCGGGTCACCCGCCCTCACGACATCGGACTCACGCACGAGCACTTCGCGCACGACCCCAGGCGTCAGCGCGCTGACTCGAATTGCGAATGGCTCGGGTTCGACCCAGCCAGCGGCTTGCACGACGACTTCGCCAACTGACGCTGCCGCCTGCGCACCGCCAGCAATCGGAAGAGGACGAACGATCTCGACCTCGATCGCGCCGCCGAGCCAGTCGTCGAGACTGGTCGCGAGCACGAGCACGAAGCCCGCGAGAAGCAGCAACGGAACTGCGAGGAACAGCCAGCGCTTTCGCGCGCTCCGCGGAGCGGGCGAATTCGACGGCCTCGCCAGCGATCCCAAGTCGACGTTCGGGTTCGTCTTGCTCACGGGCGCACCTCCGACGTGCCGCGAGAGCGCACGTCAGCGACGGGCTCTCCGTCTGGGAGCGGACGAGGTTCTGGTCCAATCAACTCTTCGAGGTTCAGCCGGGCAAGCACGATCTCGCGTTGCACGTCGAAGAGATCCGAGAGCGCCGTCGCGCGATCCCGCAACGCTACGCCCAATGACTCCGCCGCGGTCGGATCCACTTGGAAGCGCGCCCGCGCCGCACGCCACGCAACGTCCGTTTCGGCTTCACGAGACAACGCATGCCCCGCAAGCGCCTGGCGCGCCGTCTCGTACTGCTCGCGCGCCTGCTCGATGCGCGCCAGGCCCGCACGCAAGGTCTCCTCGAGCTCTTCGCGGATTCGTTCACGAGTTTGGCGAGCCGCTTCGACGCGACCCGAGAGAGCTCGTGCGTGAGGCAAGTCGAGAACGAGCATTCCGCCCGGCAACGTCTCGTCGGGCCTGACATCGAGCGCCGGACCGAGCCGCAGTCCAGGACGCGTCCTCGCGACCTCGTCTCGAAGCATCGCTTCGGCCACGGCGTACTCGAGGCGAGCCCGTCGAAGCAGCGGGCTACGTTCCAGCAGCTCGCGCGCGTCGGGCAATCGAGGGAGTGCAGCGAGCTGGGACAGGTCGTCGAGCGTCGCGCGGGTCGGTAGATCGAGCGCTGACGCACTCGAGGGCAGTCCGGTCGCATCCGCGAGCTCCCGTCGGCGAATCGAAAGGTCTTGGTGCTGAGTGTGAAGCGCGTGCTCAACTTCACCGACCATTGCGCGCAAGCGAGCAAAGTCGCTCTCAGAGAACCTCCCCCGCTCGAACAGCAGACGCGCACGATTCACGCTCGCGCCCGCCGAGTCGAGCAGTGTCGAGAGGG
Source organism: Planctomycetota bacterium (assembly GCA_031363505.1). Classification (GTDB taxonomy): domain Bacteria; phylum Planctomycetota; class UBA1135; order UBA1135; genus JANLUN01. The sequence goes on from JANLUN010000541.1 coordinate 6,852, forward strand.
AGTCGATCTTGGTGAGCGAGGTGCCGAGTTCCGTACGAGCTCGGTCGACGGCGAACCGAGCGTTCCAGGCTGCACTCTCGACGTCGGCCAACGCCGTGCGAGCCTCGGCTTTCGACAGCGCGATCGCCGCCGCCGATCGCCCCGCGTCGAACAAGCTGAGCACGTCGAACGTCAACGCGATCCACGTATCGCGATCGGACGAAGCGAAGCCGGTCTGCTCCAAGTCGAGCTCAGCCGCGACGGGAGCGCCGGCGGCGTCCACAAGGGCACTCGCTGCGAGCCACCGACGTCGGGCCGAGCGCAATTCCCCATTGAATGCCAATGCGCTCGCCTGCCAAAAGGCTCCGCTGTCATACGCGGGCGGGTCCTGGAGCACCGGGCGTTCGAGCGGCAGCGCGGTCAAATCGGCGAGCCGCAGGGCTTCGATCACCTGCTCAGGCGTCGCGCCGCGCGCGCCGACGTCGAACGCGAGTGCATCGAAGTCGAGCGGGCGCGGCTCTGGGGCTGAACAGCCACCGACCGAGACCAGACCGACCGAGACAAGAAGGAACGCTGCGTGAAAAAGCGTAGTGCGAGCCGCACTCGGAAAAAGAGATGCCATGACTCTCCGCGAAAAGGGACCGGAAGCGCAACGCGCGCGCTCGCCAAGCGAGTGCGCGACAACGGCAACGAGTCCGGCCTAGATCCGCAGAGGCAGCGGAGTACAACGCCCGGGCGTCGTTGGCGGACAGCCCGTCGAGTCGAGAGTCCAACGCTCGGCGGCAGGGCGAGGTGCGAGCGCGTCGATTGCTTGAATCGAGACACTCAGCGCGGCAACTTGCGAGCGCTCGACTTGGTCGGCGCACTGGCTCTGATTCGCGACGTATTTTTCTGCCGGCGTCGCGATATGGACGCAGCATTCGTCACACTCACGACCAAATGCTTCTTCCGGCTGCCGCGCGGACTGCGACTCGCTGTCGCAGCAACTCGAGCTCAGTTCCACGGTGCGGCAGCACGCAGAGTTCAGAACGTTCTGCATGCAAACGCGTAGATCCCAGCCCGGTCCGAGCAGAAGCCCAGGCAAGATCAGCGCCAGCAAGACCAGTCGCCGCAGTCGCATCGGACAGATCATATCGGCTCGCGCGCCGGAAACTGCGAAGTCTCCCCTGACAGGCCCTTGCCAGGAGGTCCGAATCCGCGCGGCCGGTCGCGCTTGCGCGCCCTACCGAGGTCCTGTCGGGCGCGAAATAAATGGCGAGGACGACGGGACTCGAACCCGCAACCACCGGCGTGACAGGCCGGTACTCTAACCAGTTGAGCTACGTCCCCGCGCTTGAGGGCGGGGAGTATAGCGGGCACCTCCGGACCGTCAAACGTCCGTGTCGGTGAGCGTGCGATTCCCGCGATTCGGCGGCGCGCGGCGTCCATACCGAGCGTCGGCACCGCGGAGCCGAACCACGGTCCGGGCGCGACGGGCCCTCCCCATCACCTGCCCCCCGCCTCCGCCGACTCCTTGTCCGTGATCTTGTGCTTGCGCAAGTAGTAGCCGAGGTTGCGCGGGTCGATCCCGAGCAGGATCGCGGCCTCCTTCTTCTTGCCCTTCGACTGCGTCAGCGCGCGCAGCACGATCTCGCGCTCGGCCGCGTCGAGGTTCGTGCGCAGGTGGCACTCGCGCGGCTCGAGCGATGCGGGGGAAACCGGCGAGGACGTCGTCGACTCCAGGATCCCCGCGAAGAGCCCTGCGTCGAGTTCGTCCGTGTCCGACACGATCACCGCGCGTTCGAGGACATTGCGCAGCTCGCGCACGTTGCCGGGCCAGCCGTAGGACGCGAGCAGCTCGCGCGCTTCGCTCGAGAGGCGCGCAGCTCCGCCGCTGCGAGGCTTGGCACCCTGCGCACGCGCTAGCAGGCTCTCGGAGATCTCTCCGATGTCTTGCTTGTGGTTGCGCAGCGCCGGCATCTCGATCGGGAACTGCGCCAGCCGGTAGTAGAGGTCCGAGCGGAACGCGCCGGCCTTCACCTTCGCGGCGAGATCCTCGTTCGTCGTCGCGATCACGCGCACGTCGGCGTGTTGCACGCTCGCGTCACCGGAGACTTGGTACTCACCCGTTTCCAGTACACGCAAGAGCTTCGCTTGCATGCCCGGCGAGAGCGCGCCGATCTCGTTCAGGATCAGCGTTCCGCCTGCGGCCTCCGCGAATCGTCCGATGCGGTCGGAGAGCGCGCCGGGCAGTGCGCCCTTGCGATGACCGAAGAGCTCGCTCTCGAACGTCGTCTCGGTCAATGTCGCACACTGCACCCACGTCAGGCCATTGTCCGCGCGCGCACTCTGTCCGTGGATCAGCTCGGCCGCGATCTCCTTGCCCGTTCCGCTTTCTCCAGTGATCAAGACGGTCGCATCCGTGGGCCCGACTTGCGCGATCAGGTTCTTCACGTTCACCATCGCGGCTGAGCTGCCGATGAGAACGCGCGGCCCGCGCAGTCCCGCGACCGTGTCGCGCAACTCGCGCACTTCGGCGAGGAGCGCGTGGTGCTCGACGGCGCGCTTCACGACGAGCACGAGTTCGTCGGGATCCACGGGCTTCTGCAAGAAGTCGAACGCGCCGGACTTCATCGCCGCGACCGCTTCCGCCACCGTGCCGACACCGGTGATCACGATGATCGGGATCGCGACGCCGCGTTGGCGCGCTTGCGTGAGCAAACTCAGGCCGTCGCCTCCTGGCATCCGCAGGTCGGTGACGATCGCCTCGTAGCGTTCCTTCGCGAGCCGCTGCAGCGCTTCGACCGAGCTCGCCGCAGTTCCCGTGAGGAACCCCTCGCTCTTCAAGATCGCGCACAACGAGTCGCGCACGAAGACTTCGTCGTCGACGACGAGCACTCGGGATCCGGAAGTCATACGTGTCACGCTCGCACTTTCGTCGCGGGGATGTCGCGCGCGGCGGGCCAGGGCAGTCGGATCGTGAAGCGTGCTCCGCCGCCGGCTGGGTTCTCCGCGGAGAGCGTCCCGCCGTGGGCGCGCACGATGCCATACGACACTGCGAGGCCCAAGCCCGTGCCGTTCGTCGCCGTGAAGAACGGATCGAAGATGCGATCGAGGTCCGCGGGTGCGATCCCAGGGCCGCTGTCCTGCAGCACGAGCTCGACCTCGTCGGCTTGCGACTGAGGGTTCTTCGCGCGCTGCGCGCGGATCGTGATCGTGCCTTTCGAGCCCATCGCGGCCGCGGCATTGAGCAGCAGGTTGAACACGACTTGCTCGAGCCGGCCTGAGTCGCCGACGACCGGAAGCGGCGCGTCGAGGCCGATTCGCTCGACCTTCACCTCGCGAAATGATTCCGAATACGTGAGGAGCTTGAGCGCGCGGTCGACGACCTGCGCCAGGTCTGCTTCGCCCGCGCCGGTCGCGGGCCGTGCGAAGCGCAGGAGATCGCGCACGATGTCGCGGATGCGCGCGAAGCCGTGGCGCACCATCTCGAGATGATGGCGGCGCGTTTCCTCGGGAACGTCCGCGCGCTCGAGCAGCGACAAGTAGTTGCCGATGCCTTCCAACGGATTGTTGATCTCGTGCGCGACACCGGCCGTGAGTAGGCCGATCGACGAGAGCCGCTCGCGGATCTGCAGCTGTCGCTCCATCTCCTTCTGCGGCGTCAAGTCGCGCAGCGACACGAGCGTGACGCGCTCCGTTCCCAGATCGATCGATGCGAAGCGCGCGTCGGCGAGAATCGGCCGGCCGTCCGCGGCGTGGAGTCGCACTTCAGGCACCGAGACCGGTGCGCCCGCGGAGCGCGTCGCATTCTGGAGCGCCTCGCGAAACGCGCCGAGCTCGCCTTCCATCAGCGCGCGCTCGATCGTCGTTCCTCCCGGCGCATCCGCGATGGTCGCGCCGAGCGCCGCGCGCGCTTGCGCGTTGCACTCGACGATCGCGCCCGTCGCCGGATCGACGATGAGCAGGATGTCCGCCGCGCCCTCCATCAGAGTCTGGTACTTCGCCGACTCGCGCCGGATGCGCGCGAGGTAGTCCTCCGTCTCCTTCCAACGCAGGCGCGCGATCGTGCGCCTGTGGATGAACACGCCGATGAAGCCGATGAACGCATTCGCGAACACGGTGCACACGACGATCCGGCGCGGGGCCGACGGATCGTCCGTGTGTGACATAACCCACATGCCCGCGCCGCTCGTCAGCACGGCGACGACGAAGAAGAACGCCAAGAGCCGCAAGTGCCCGCGGCGCTTGACCGCCGGTCTAGCGGCGTTCGATGTACTCGGCTGGGTGCTTCTCAAAGTCGGAGCGGACGCTATCAACTGTCCGCTCCGACCGCCAACCGCTCACCCCGTTCGGACCGCCGCCACCGCGTCCATGCGATTGATCCGCACGATCGGATACATGGCCGCCGCGAGCGCGACCACGATCGCGCCGACAGGACACAGCACGAGCCACATGCCCGCGCTGACGTTCGGCAGGTCGAGGCCCGAGAGCGACTCGAGCGCGCGCACGATCACCGGCGTGAGCACCGCTCCGAGCAGCGTGCCCACGAGGCCTCCGAGCACGCCGATCACGAGCGATTCGCACAGCACCGTGCCCGCGATCTGACCGCGCGTCACGCCGAGCGCTTTGAGCACACCGAGCTCCTTCGCGCGCTCGAGCGTCGCGAGCAGCTGTCCGTTGAGCACACCGAGCCCCGCCAGCATCGCGGTCAGGCCGAGGATGATGTCGAACAGGAAGAAGTCGCGGTCGATGTCGACGAGGTGGACGTTCACGAGGCTCTCGCCCGTGCGAAAGTTCGTGTGGCGCAGCTTCGGTATGAATTCTTGGATCGCCGCCTTGAAGTGATCCGCGTTTGCGCCGGGCGCGAGTCGGACTGCCGCTTCGCTCAGCTCGTCGACCTCGAGGCAGAAGTTCGACTTCATGAAGCCGGTTCCCACGATGCCGTACATGCGCTCATCGGGGTTCGGAAAGTAGCCGTACGCATCCGACACCGCGAGGACCGCGAGATCGCGCACGACGCCGCTCGCGTTCGACACGTGCACACGGTCGCCGACCGCGTAGCCGAAGTGACGCGCGAGACGCTGCGACACGATCACGCCTTCCCCCTGCGCGATTGCGCGCAGCATGCTCGGGTCGTCGTGGCACGGGCCGTAGCTCGCGATCTCTTTCGGATGCAGACCGAGCAATAGGAACGGCACGTACGTGCGCACGGTCGCGGTCTCGATCCCGAGGAACGACTTGCCGTCCGGATCGCTGTCTTCGAGCACCTGGCTCAACGCCTCGATCGGCACGTCGGGCAGAGACGACACGTAGAACTTGTCGATGATGGAGTGTTCCGCCCACTGCACGATCTCGCCGCGCAGGCTTGCCGTCATGCCCTTCAATCCAACGAACGCCGCGGTGACAAGCGCGAGCGCGGCGGCGGATACAGCAAGTCGCGCCGGGCTGGCGCGGATCGTTCGCGCGGCGAGACGGCCCGACAGCGGCCACAGCCCTTCGAGCGGACGCGCGAGCACTTCGAACAGCGCGGTGAGCAGCGCCGGAATGACGAGCGGCAAGATCACGAGCAGCGCCAAGAGACCGACCGCGGCGAGCACCGCGCCGACGAGCATGCTCTGCGCCTCGCCGACGACGGGCGCGATGACGAAGTACAGCGCCGGGAGCAGCACGACGAGTAGCAACGCCGCGAACATGTGGAACCCGCGCGCGACGCTGCGCTTGTGCAGCGCGTCTTCGCCGCGCAGCGCCGCGACGGTGTCCGTGTGACGCGCGCGGAAGAGCGGATAGACCGAGCCGACGAGCGACATCCCGACGCCGAGACCCGTCAGCGGCAGTACGACATCCCACGGCACGTCGAACACACGGATGTGGTGCCCGGTGCCGAGCGTCGTGATGCCGAGCAGCAAGAGGCCGCGCGCCATCGCGAGCCCGCCGGCGAGTCCGAACGCAGCCGCGAGCGCCGCGATCACGACCGCCTCAGTCAAGAAGATGCGCGCGATCTGACGGCGCGTCGCGCCGAGCGCGTGGAGCGTCGCCACTTCGCGGACGCGCTCGACGAGCGACATCGACAGCGTGTGGAAGATGACGTACAGGCCGAGCACGAGCGCCAGCAGCCCCGACATCCGCACGCCGTTGCGGAACGCGCGCTCGTCCGCGGCGGCGCCGATCACGACGCTCTTGTTGAGCTCGTACGAGAAGCTCGCGCCGAGGCTCGTGCGCAAACGTTCGATGTCGACCGCCGGGTCTTGCCTGACCCAGAACACCGGCTCCACGTGAACGCCGGCGTAGAGCTCGCGGCCGTGGCGGTAGTCGACGACGACGACCTCGCCCTGGGATCGACGTCCGAGGTTCTCGCGCGCCAAGATGCCGACGACGCGGAACGTCTCGGGCCCAGGTCCTTCGGTCGCTTCCGGATCGCGATCGATGATCACACCGTCGACGCACGCGCGTTCGGCGGAGCCGCCGGGTCGCGCGAGAACGATCTCGTCGCCCGGCTTGAGCGAGAACGCGTCGGCGATCGCGACGCCGATCAACGCTTCGCGCTTCTGCGCACCGCGATCGAGCGTGCGGCCTTCGGCGATCCGCACCGCGTCGATCTTGCCGAGACCGTCCGCGTCGAGGCCGAACAAGCGCGCCGTCATCGAGTCGGGGCGGCTCTCGCGCCGCACGAGGACGTCGTTCTGGAAGAACGCCGAGACGCCCGCGACGCCCGGCATGTCGGTGAGCTCCGCGCGCGGGTCGCTGACGGCGCTTGACGGCCGCACCTCGAGCGCGGGCTTCCAATCGATGAGCCCCGGCAGCGACAGTCCGAGCACCGTGTTGTGATCGAGCGTGAACACGCCGACCACCGTCGCGACGCCGAGCGCGACGCCCGCGACGGAAAAGAGCGTGCGCGAGCGCCGCTGGCGCAGGCTGCGGCCGGCGATCGTGCGCACCAAGGACATCAGATGTGCAACGCGGCGAGCGCGGCGTGCACCGCCTCGACGGCGATGCCCGGCCCGCGCAGCACGGGCTCGGCGGCGAGCTCGCCGTCGACGAGGAACAGCACGCGATCCGCAAACGTCGCATCGCGCGGATTGTGCGTGACGAGGAGCGCGGAGCGCCCGCCTTCATCCACGGCACGTCGCAGCGACTCCATCACTTCGAGTCCCGCCTTCTGCGAGAGGTTGCCCGTCGGCTCGTCGCACAGAAGCAACGGTTGCCCGCCGGCGAGCGCGCGCGCGATCGACACGCGCTGCATCTCGCCGCCCGACAATTGGTGCGGGAACGCGTTGCGTCGTGCGGTGAGCCCCATCTTCGCGAGCAGCGCGTCGAGCTCGCCGGCCTTGTCCTCCGGTCGTCCACCGGCAATTGCGATCGGCAGGCCGACGTTTTCGATCACGGTCAGGTTCGCGAGCAGATTGAAGAACTGGAACACGTAGCCGACGGTCTTGCGGCGCGCGAGCGTGCGCTCGTCGGGCGCGAGCTTCGAGAGATCGACGCCGGAGAGATGCACGCTGCCCGACGACGGCTCGTCGAGGCCGGAAAGAATGTGCAGCAACGTCGACTTGCCCGATCCACTCGGGCCCATGATGCACACGAACTCGCCGGCCGCGACGGAGCACGAGACGCCGCGCAGGATCGCGCCTTGGCCCTGGACCTTGTAGAGGTCGCGCGCTTCGACGATAGATCCCCTCGTCGACGGCGGCGCTTGTGTGCGTGAGGACGTCACAGCGTGCCCTGTTTGGCGCGCTCCCAAGCTTGGATGAGCTCGGCTTCGGTGTGCTCGGCGAGCGGGCGATCGAGCGCGCGCTCCATCGTCCGATAGCGCGTCTCGAACCGGCGCACGGCGTCGCGCGCGAGCTTCTCGGGATCGAGCGATAGATAAGTGGAGAGGAATGCCGCCGCGAGCATCACGTCACCGAGCTCGTGCTCGACTGCCGCACGCTGCGCGGGGGTCGCCGGCGCCCTCGCATCGCGATCGAGTCCCGCGTGCGACAACGCTTCGCGGAGCTCGCCCTGCTCCTCGCTCAGTTTCGCCAGCGCGCCCGCGACGTTCGACCAGCGGAAGCCGGCGGACACCGCCTTGCCGCAGATGCGGTGCGCACGTTGGAGCGCGGGCAGCGCGACGGGAACGCCAGCGAGCGCGCTCGCATCCTCTTCCTTCGCCGTGCGCTCGCCCTTCTTGATCGCCTCCCAGTTCTTCACGACTTCGTCGGCCGAATCGACTTCGACCGAGCCGAAGACGTGCGGGTGGCGCCGCACGAGTTTGTCCGCGATCGCGTTCGAAGCCGTCGCGAGATCGAAGCGCCCGGAGTCCTCCCCGATGCGGCAGATCATCGCGATCACCATCAAGAGGTCGCCGGCCTCTTCCGCGACCTCGGCGTCGCCCCGCGTCTCGATCGCTTCCACCGTTTCATGCGCTTCCTCGACGAGGTGCGGCGCCATGCTCGCGACCGTCTGCTTGCGGTCCCACGGGCAACCGTC
>JANLUN010000559.1:0-4925 GCA_031363505.1 Planctomycetota bacterium
CAGCGGGAAGTCCGCGGCCGACGGCACGTTCGAGCTCACGGCCGTGACGCCCGGCGCGATCGTGATGACCGCGACCAAGGAGGGGATGCTCGACAGCGAGAAAGTGAAGATCGATCTCGCCGACGGCGGCGTGACCTCCGGCGTCGAGATCGAGCTCCCGCGCGGCAACTCGATCACCGGACGCGTCACGTTCGCGGACGGCACGCCGGCCGCTGGCGCGAACGTCAGCGTCAACTTCGACATGTCGCAGATGTACGGCATGAACGCGTTCAACGCCGCCCGCGGTGCGGAGGGCAAGTCGACGACCGGCAGCGACGGCACGTTCGAGATCTGGGGACTGGGACAAGGCCCGTTCTCGGTGCACGCGGCGGGTTCGCCGGCGGATGCGCCGACGGATCTCGTGGCACGCGAACGCGAGAAGCACAAAGCGCGCGTCGTCGGCATCACGCCGAACACGAAGGGCGTCGAGCTCGTGCTCCACGCCCCCATAGGACTGCGCGGTCGCGTCGTCGATGCGAACGGAGCGCCCGTGAAGAAGTTCCGCCTGTACGCCGTGCGGCCGAGCGACGGACTGATGGGCAACCTCGGCCAAGAGAAACACGAGCAGTCGTTCGACGCCGAGGACGGACACTTCTTGATGCCCGAGCTCGAGACGGGCAAGTGGGAGCTCTTCGCGATCGCGGCCGGTTTCGCCTACCCCGATGCGTTCGCGCTGACGCTGCCGCAGGGCGATGCGGACGGTGAAGTGGTAATCACGCTCGCGCTCGGCGCCGTCGTGCGCGGTCACGTGCACACGGCGAGCGGCGCACCTGTCGCCGGGGCATCGATCGAAATCAACACCGGCGAGCCGAGCTGGAAGGCGCGCGTGGTGGCGGGTCCGAAGAAGCCTGGCGGGACGAGCGGAGACGACGGCGCGTTCGCGATCGAAAACCTGCGGCCGGGTCATGTCGCGCTCGTCGCCGACGCAAAGGAGCACGCGAAGAGCCTGCCCATCGAGCTCGATCTCGTCGCCGGCACCGAAGCGAAAGACGTCGACTTCGTGCTCCGCGCCGGCGGCACGCTCACCGGCGAAGTGTTCGACGATGCGGGTGAGCCCGCTTCGGGGCTGATGGTGCAACTCACCGACCCGCACAACTTCGAGCAGCAGATGGCGTTCAGCGACGGTCGCGGCACGTTCAAGTTCGAGCACCTCGAGCCGGCCAGCTGGCAAGTCGTCGCGATCCCCACGTCGCTCTTCCAGTCGGCGCCGAAGGCCGACGACGGCGCTGCCAGCGACAACGAGATGGCGATGTCGATGTTCAGCAAGATGAAGATGGCGATGGTCGACATCAAAGACGGCGAAGAGACGCACATCGTCCTCGGCGCCCCGCCGACCGATCCCGTGCGCGTCTTCGGCCGCGTGTCGCACCACGGCGAACCGTTCACGGGTTCGATGGTGATCTTCTATCGCGAGGGCAAGGCTTCGCTCGCAGGCATGAAGAGCGTGCAGGTCGACAAGGACGGCAACTACTCGCTCGTGATCGACACCGCGGGGCCGTACCTCGCGAGCGTGCAGAAGTTCGCCGGCTCGATGCAGCAGCAGTCCGTCGTCGAGTATTCGTGCGACATCCCAGCCGAGAAGGAATACCGGCTCGACTTCGCGATGCCGACCGCGCGCATCTCCGGCCGCATCCGCGACGTGCATGGGGACGCGGCGAAGGGTGCGCGCGTTTCGCTGCACCCGGAGACGGCTGTCGAGGGCGGCACGATGTGGGGTGGGCAGTACAACGAGCTCTCCGCCGACGACGACGGACGCTTCGACATCCAAGCGCTGCGGCCCGGTCGCTACACGCTGCTCGTCGGCGGGATGTCGTTCGGCGGACTCTTCGGCAACAGCGACTCGGTGATGGGCCGCGAGGTGAAGAGCGGCCTCGCGCTCTCCGAGGGCGAGTGGATGCGCGACGTCGACTTCCGATTGAAGACGCCCGGCTCGCTCGACGTGACGGTGGTCGACGGCGCGGGTGTGCCGCTCGCCGAGGCCGCGGTGTTCGTGCGGACGGAGGCCGGCGAGCTCGTCGATCGCTTTTCGATGGTGACGACGGATGCGAGCGGCGGCGCGGTCTACGGCGGCTTGGCTCCCGGCCGCTACACGGTGACCGCGCGCAAGGGCCTGATGGTGGCGCCCGAGAGCGCTCGATTCACGGTCGCGGAAGGCGCGAAGACGCCGGTGAAGATCACGCTTGCTGGCGGAACGACGCTCGTCGTGTCGCTCGTCGGAGAACCCGAGAAGCCGCTGAAGCCGAGCCTCAGCGTCACCGACGAAGACGGGCGCGAGCTGAGCTCGATGCTCGGACTCGCGGAGTTGATGAAGATGTTCTCCGAAGGCGGTCTCTCGATGACCGAGCGCCGCTTCGGTCCGTTCCCGCCCGGCCGCTACACGATCAAAGGCACCGCGAACGGCAAGACGGTGACGAAGACCGTGCAACTCACGGGGCAAGCCGAGCGGAAGCTGACGCTGCGGTTCAACGACTGAGCGCGCGCATGCGTCGTTCCATCGTCTTCGTCGGGCTGTTCGTCGTCGCGGCGATCGGGCTCGTCCTCTTGTGGAGGAGCTTGGATTCGCCGACGGCGCCGATCGCTGTGACGAGCGAGGGCACCGAAATGGAGCGCACGCCGGAAGAATCCCGTGCGAGCTCGCTCGCAGGTGAGGACCTGCCGCTCGAAATCGCGGACACCGCGACGGACGCGCGCGCACTCGCGGCGGCGACCGACGTCGACACGAAGCGCACCGAGAACTTCGCACTCGACGACGCGCGCTGGATCGAGGGCCGCGTGCTCTTCCCGCTCGGAACTCCGTCCGACGAAGTGCTCGAGGTGTGGGCCCTGTCCTCGCCCGTGCAGCCTGCGGCGGGCCAGCGACAAATGAACTCGCTCGACGCGCACACACTCGTTCGGGCCGCTCAAGCGAACGAAGCGAAGAACGACTGGGCCATGCGCAGCGTCGCGGCGGATGGTTCGTTTCGCGTGCCGTTCCCGTCCGCGAAGCCGGCGGCCGTCGCGTTGATCGGGCGCTACCTGTACTTGCCGGAGATGTCGCAGGCGATGCCGAACGTGGCGCCGGACGCAGCGCCGGCGCCGCTCGTGCTCGAACCCGTCCTCGGCGGCTGGCTCGTCGTCCGGTGCGTGGCGCCCGCGGGGCGCGAAGCCGAACTCGCCGGAGCGCCTGCGGCGCTCTCCGGCTTCAAGCTCGATTCACGCTCCATCCGTCGCGGCCGCGGCTTCTTGAATCGCGAAACTTCGGTCGGTCCCGACTTCTCGTTCGAAGCGCTCGCCCTGCCCACGGATCTGCGGCTCTCGGTCGTCATCAGTCCGAAGACTCTGGCCGTCGCGAATCACACGGACTTCCAGGTCGAACCTGGAAGGAAGACGGAGGTCACGGTCACGGTCGAGCCCGGCGCGCGCGTGCGCGGCCGCGTGAGAGACGAGCAGGGCGCTCCGGTCGCGGGCGTGACGATCGAATCGGAAGAGCGGCGATTCAACATGGCCGCCAACTTCGGCAACTCGCAGCGCCGGACGACATCTTCGGCCGACGGCAGCTTCGAGCTGCCCGGACTGCGCGCCGGGAAGACTCGCCTTTCCGCGACGCTCGAAGGTTACGTCCCCGGACAGAGCGCGGAACTCGAGCTCGCCGCCGGCGGAACGATCGACGGCGTCGAGATCGAGCTCTCGCGCGGCAACCAGCTCAAGGGCCGCGTGACTTGGCCGGATGCAACTCCCGCTCGCGGCGCCACGGTCAGCGCGCGCGGCGCCGCGGAGCCCGCCGCTCGCGGACCGCGCCGCATGCGCCCGCGACGACCCGCGTGGGACCAGACGCGCAGCACGACCGCGGACGACGACGGCGCCTTCACGTTGTCAGGCCTCGGAGACGGACCGTTCGACGTGCAGGCCGGACTGCGCAAGTCCGGATCGGCACCGGACGCGGTCCTCGCGAACGATGAGTCGCGCACGAAGAAAGAGCCGCTGTGGACGGCGACGCTGCTCGACGTCGCTGCGGGAAGCGACGGTCTCGTGTTCGTGCTTCAAGAGCCCAAGGGTTTGAAAGGCCGCGTCGTCGACGACGCCGACGCACCCGTTCGATCGTTCGCCGTGACTGCGAGTCCGAGCTTCGGGGACGACGCTCCGATCGTCGACCGAAGCGCACAGTCGCACCCGTTCGAAGACGAGAGCGGCGCGTTCCTTCTCGAAGGTCTTCAAGACGGCCGGTACAGCGTGTCGGTTGCCGCGGACGGATACGTGCAGACCGGCGCGAAGCCGTCGGTCGTCATCCCCCAGGTGGATGCCGATTTCCTCGTGCGCGTCGTGCGCACCGGCTCCGCATCCGGGCGCGTGGTCGATCCGACCGGTCGACCGGTGCCTGGAGCGTCGGTCGGCGCGGGCACTCCCGGCGCAACGGAACCGTTCAACTTCGGCACCGACGACATCTCGAGCGACAGCGACGAGAACGGCGACTTCGTGCTCGAGGCGGTGCCGTCGGGAACGATCGAGCTCTCTGCGAGCGCCGACGGCTGGGCGAAGAGCGAGCCGGTCACCGTTGCAATCGTTCCGGGCCAGCGATCGAGCGATCTCGTCATCGCGCTGCGAAACGGCGGGCGTCTGACAGGAGAGATCTACAGCTCGACCGGCACGCCGAGCGGCGGACGCGCGATCCAGGTGTTCTCGATGGATGCGGGCGACATGCGCTCCGTCACCGCGGATGCGGCGGGCAGATTCGAAGCCGACCATCTCACACCCGGCGCGTACCAACTCATCGCGCAGCCCGGACAGAAGGAGATGGAGGAGATCGAGCGCCGCGCCGGCGCGGAGGATGCCAACCCGGCCGAGTTCATGTCGCAGATGAAGATGGCGTCCGCGACGATCAAGGACGGCGAGACGACGCACGTCGTGAT
>JANLUN010000725.1:0-1572 GCA_031363505.1 Planctomycetota bacterium
CCCACCGCTATCACCGGATTGGTGCGGCGTCCCCCTATCTCCACGGGGCCCCGTGCCCCTATGCCCCCGCCTCCCCCCCCCTCCGCCCCGCGCCCCCACGCCCCCGCGGCGCCCGCGGCGGTTCCCGTGGCGACGCAGACGCTCTCCTCGCCGTTCTTCCCGCTGCTAGGTCGCGGCTCGCTGCGAAGGGAGCGCGATCCGTGCGCATCGGCGCAGTCGACGCGTTGCAGATCGGAGCACGCGAGACGATGCCTTTCATCGCGTTGCTCCCCGCGCAGGCCGGAGCGCCGCGCATCGCCGTCGTCGCGCCGACTGAAGCCGCACTGACGACTGCGGTGCTCGTATTGCAAGGCGAGGCGCCCACCGTCGCGAAACCGAGCGCGGCAGAGACGACTGCGAGCGCCGGAGCGAAGACTCCCCCGTCGATCCGCATCCGGCCCAATCGCGGTTCGCTCGTCCTCGCGGCGTGCACGCCGGTCGCGCGCTTCGAGCAGAACGCCATGTTCCTCACTCGCGCGCTCGGGCTCTTGAGCGAGGTCGCGGACACGTCGAAGGAAGACCGAGACACGTTCGCGTTCGGTACGCGCACGTTTGAGTTCGAGCTCGCCGAGACCCAGGGCGACATGACCCTGACGCTCGCCATCGATGCGCAAGCGCCGGGCAAGGCGAAGGAGATGGAAACGCTGCTGCGCGGCTCGATGACGCAGTCGTCCCGGCCGACGGACAGCTCAGACGTGGCGGCACGCGTGACGAAGCTGCTCGCCCCGTTGCGTTTCGAGACGCTCGGCTCGCGGCTCAAGGGGAGCTATCGCTATCCGTCGACGGGTTGGGTGGAAGACATCCATTTCGTCGAGACGGCACGCGGACTCCGCGCGCGCAACTGACCTCGAAGGTTGTGGCGGCTGCGCGCCCGAGTCGACCAGCGCCACTTTCGCGAATGTGATGGCTACACTGTGCGGCCCATGTGGTGCGCGTGTCTGCTCGTCGCGATTGCACAGGGTGCATCGAAACCCGTCGCCGGACCGGTCACGCTGCACGTCGACGAGATCGAGAGTCCGGCGGGCGCATCGAGCCGATGCCCTCGCTTCACCGTGAACGCGGCCGGCGCCATCTACTTGAGCTGGCTCGACACCGAGGGAGCCGACTCGGTGCTGCGCTACGCGCGTCTCGAAGGCTCGAGTTGGAGTGTCGCGCGCGAGATAGCGCGCGGCGAGCGATGGTTCGTGAACTGGGCGGACTTCCCGTCGCTCGCGGTGCTCGACGACGAGCATCTGCTCGCGCACTTCCTCCAGAAGAGCGGCGCGGGCGACTACGACTACGACGTGCGGGTCACGCGCTCCGGCGACGGCGGCGCGACGTGGAGCACGCCCGAACGCTTGCACACTCACGCGGGCGCAGGCGAACACGGATTCGTCTCGCTTGCACCGCGATCAGGTTCCGACGCGACCGCGATCTGGCTCGACGGACGAAACACGAAGCCGCACGGAGAAGGCGGAGGTGAGATGGCGCTCTACGCGCGCGCGATCGACGGCGACGGCCATCTCGGAGACGAGATCGTCGTCGATCCGCGTG
>JANLUN010000759.1:0-4325 GCA_031363505.1 Planctomycetota bacterium
GTGCGCAACCGGCCGCATCCGGATGCGCGGCGAGACCGGCTCGGTGAAACGCCGATTCCGCGCGGCGCGCGAGCGCCTCGGCGATCACGTCGTTCTCCTGCGCGAAGTGAACGCTCGCGAGCGTCTGGAGGAGCCGCGCGACGTCGACGTGGCCCTCGCCGAGCTCGCGCTCCCGGATCGCGAGCGCACGATTGCAGAGACGCAGCGCGCGATCGTAGAGACCCAAGTTCGCGTACGCGCGCCCCAGCGTCTCCATGAAAGCGGCCTGCACGAGCGGTTGCGTGTCGAGCGCGCGTTCGATCCGCTGCGCGCCGCGCTCGAGGATCTCGCGCGCGGTGACGACTTCGGCGCCGGCGCCGGTCAAGTCTGGCTCGCGGAAGAGATCGACCATGAACTCGGCCACTTGCTCGGTCTGACCGGCGAGCGCGCGCGCCTCCCGCGCGGCGGTCTCGGCTCGGTCGCGCTGCACGCGGATCAACGCGTTGGCGATCAAGAGCCCGAGCGGAGCGCCGATCGCGACGATCATCGCCAGCGCGATCGACGCGCCGAGCGCCGGATTGCGGCGCAGGAAGCGCCAGCCGCGTAGCAGCGCACCCGCCGGACGCGCGGTGACCGGCTTGAACTCGAGGAAGCGCCGCAAGTCATCCGCCATCTCCACCGCGCTCGCGTAGCGACGCTCGCGATCCTTCTCCATCGCGGTGAGACAGATCGTCTCGAGATCGCGCGGCACGATCGGGTTGTGACGGCGCAGGAGCGGCGGCTCCTTCATCTGGATCTGTCGCAGCAGCGCTTGCGTGTTGCGTGCGATGAACGGCGCACGCAGAGTCAAGAGCTCGTAGAACGTGACGCCCAGCGAGTAGACGTCCGTGCGGCGATCGATGCCGGACGCCTTGCCGGCGATCTGTTCGGGTGAGACGTACTGCGGCGTGCCTGCGAAGTCTCCCGACAGGGTCAGCGCCGGCTCGTCGTCGAGGTGCGCGAGTCCCAAGTCGAAGAGCTGCGCGCGTCCCTCGCGATCGATGAGGATGTTCGACGGCTTGACGTCGCGGTGAATCACACCGTGATCGTGCGCGTGCGCCAAGGCGTCGGCGATGTCGAGCACGATGCGGCACACCGTTTCGACGTACGTCTTGTCGCGCGCGTCGCCTTCCGTGCGCGAGCCCTCCGAACGGGCGGCGTCGGGGAACACACCTTGCCGCGACGCCTCGATCGCGCGTCGTACGTCGCGCGCGGTGAGATCGGCGAACGGCCGACCTTCGAGCTTGAGCGCACGGATGATCGCCGCGAGCGTCGCGCCCTCGACGTACTGCATCGTGTAGTACGGTGTGCCCTGCTCCTCGCCCACGTCGAAGATCGGGACGATGTGCGGATGCTCGAGCTGAGCCGCGGCGCGCACTTCGCGGTCGAATCGCGCACGAGCGCGCGCGCTCGTCGAGATGCGCGGACCGCTGGCCTTGAGCGCGACGCGGCGGCCGAGCCGTTCGTCCAGCGCGAGGTAGACGACGCCCATCCCGCCCGCGCCGAGCCTTTCCAAGATGCGGTAGCGGCCGAACGTCTGCGGCAACTCGTCGCTCACGCGGCGCGCCACGAGACCCAAGCGATCGAGCAGCGCGCAGCGACGGCGAATCTTGTCGGCGTACTGCGGGTGCGCCGCGCACGCCGCGTCGATCGCTGCCACACCCTCGACGTCGAATCGTTCGAGCACGTCCGCGACGATCGATTCGACGGGATCTGCGCCGGTCGGAGAGCTCGAGTCGTCGGTTGCGGGCCGCATCGGATCCATCACTTCGAGGATAACAGCGGTGGGAAATGGGTTGACCTGCTTACACGCGCCGCCGAGCATGCGCGCGCTTCCAACGCCGGCCCCCCACGGAGAAACCGATGTCCGAGTCGAACCTGCCGCTGAACCACGACCCGAACGACATCGAGAGCGGGAAGATGATGGCCGTGCTGTGCTATCTGCCGATCTCCCCGGTGAACGTGATCATCTCGATCGTCTGCCTGGTTCAGAAGAACAACGCGTTCTCGCTCTACCACGCGAAGCAGTCGATGGCGCTGATCATCGTCTCCGTCATCGCCATGGCGATTTCCGTGGCGCTCATCTGCCTCGTGATCGGAGTGTTCCTCTACCCGATGGTGGCGATCGCGTTTCTCGTGCTGACGATCCTCGGCATCGTCAACGCCGCGAGCGGCAAGTACAAACCGCTGCCCTTCATCGACGGAGTGGCCACGAAGATGTTCGGCGGTATTCGGAAGGCCTGATCGCAGGGCAGCTCCCTCGACGGTTCGCGGCAGGTACGGTTAGGCTGATTTGGAATGTCCGATTCGTCCGGCGAACTCTCGGCAGGGGCCGCGCGTGGAGACGCGCATTCCAAGGAAGCGCGCTTTGCACGCCATCTCGACCCGCTGTTCGCGTTCGTGCGACTTCGGATGGGGGCGCTTCTGAGATCGCGGGAATCGAGCGCCGACATCGTCGACTCGGTGTTTCGCGAAGTCCTGCAGGACATCGATCAGTTCGAGTACCAGGACGAAGCCGGCGCCCGGCGCTGGCTCTTTCAGCACGCGGAGCGAAAGATCATCGATCGAGGTCGGTATTGGCGGCGCTCGAAGCGCGACATCCGCCGCGAGGTCGAGCTCGATGCCCGCTCGCGCAGTCGAGCCGACGATCAGCGTGTCCTGGAGTGTTACCAGAGCTTCTTCACGCCCAGCCGAGACGCACAGGCGCACGAGGAGCTCGCGCGCGTGGAAGCCGCGTTCGAGGAGCTGCCCGAGGACTACCGCGAGGTGATCCTGCTCTCCCGGATCGTCGGGCTTCCTCACGCGGAGATCGCGACCCGCCTGAACCGGACCGAGGGGGCAGTGCGCACCCTGCTGTCTCGCGCGCTGGCGCGGCTGTCGACGCTGCTCGAACCACAGTGATCAGGGAGTCCTTCAGCGCGGAGTTCACGGCGACCGATCTCTTCACGTAGAGCCCCTTTCGACGAACACACCATGAAAAACCGCGCGGTCCTGATCTTCGCCCTCACCACCTTCGGACTCTTGGCCTGCCAGACGAGCCGGCCCGAAGGGACCGTTCCGCCGGCCGCCGGCCCGGTGCAATCCGAAACGGACGAGTACACGCGCTACGAGTTGCTCGGCTGGGACAGTCACAAGTTCCGCATCACGCACGAGGTCTCGGCGACGACGCCGGAGGCGCGGTTCTACTACGCGTTCATCCGCGGCGGCGTGTTCCTGAGCGACGTGCGCGTGCACGATCTCTTCACGGGCGAGGGCCTCGACGCCGATCTCGTGTCGGGCAAGGTTGCGCGCGAGAACGGCCACCCCACCGCCGACCCCGAAGACAACTTCTTGCGCGTACATCTGGCCCGCCCGGTTCCGGCGGGCGGCGAGACGCGCCTCGAGATCCAAGTCACGTACGAGGATCCGAAGAGTTACCAGTTCACCGGCGATCGCATCTTCTTCGGCCGCGTGCTCGGTGTGAAGCGGATCTGCGTCGTGCTGCCGCCGGAGCACGACTTCGTGTCGGTCAACCATCCGGCGCAGATCGTGACGCAGCCGGACGGCCGCGTCCGTGCGAGCCTCATCAACACGAACACGGGACCGCTTTCGCTCGAGATCGTCGCTACGCACAGCCACTCCAAGCAGAAGCAGGACTCGGCGAGCGTGCCCTCGGCGAGCGATGCGAGCGAGATCGCGCCGGCGAGCTTCCACGAATCGCTTTCGGGCCTGCGGACCACGCCGACCACGGCGCTCGTCGATCGCGCGCATCAGGACCGCGAGGTCGTCTGGGTGCTCGGCGACCCGGCGGCGAGCGCGTTCGTCTTGCAGCGCGAGTCGACCGAAGCGCGCGCGGATGCGAGTCCCCGCGGCGAAGCCGGTTATTGGGTGGATGTGATGCGCGGATCGCGTCGTGTGTCGAATCCGGTGGCGACGGCGCTCGATACGGGGAATCGACTGGACGTCGAAGTGATGTCGGCGGAGGACGCGCGCGCGCGTGGGATTGCGAGCGAGGGTGAATTAGCGGATGCGACGCAGGTTGTGGCGGTTGCGTTCGAGCCGTTGAAACAGGGGGCGACGCTGCGGCTCCGTGTCGCGGAGGATGTCGTCGATCCGGATGCGTACGCTCTGGCTGGGGAGGAGCTTGTATTTGCGGCGGAGTTGACGGTGGCGCGTAGTCGGGTTGTCTTGCCGAAGGGGTGGTGGCCGACGGAGAGCGCCATTCCGGCGCGGGTCATGGAGACTGCGGACGGGCGCACGGCGCTTGAGTTCGTGAATACGAGTCCGACGGCTCTTGCGGTTGCGGTTCGGGCGCGCAAGTGCCGTTG
>JANLUN010000517.1:0-2680 GCA_031363505.1 Planctomycetota bacterium
GATGCGCTTGCCGAAGGGCGCGAGGTTGTACTGGTGGATGGTGTTCTGGATGTGCGCGAGGAGCTGGCCGGTGTTGAATCGCATGGGTCCTCCTCCTGCGCGGATGTGCGCGTGTTGTGACCGCCATCCAGCCTACTCTCGGTTGAGTTGGTGCAGGAGGAGGGCATGGATGAGGATCAAGCGCATGCAGCTGACCGCCCGAGGTATGGGCTTGCGTGTGCTGCGGTACGGCGGATCGGCCTGCGCTTTGGCCGCGGATGGCGGCTTCGCATTGGCCGCCGGTCAGTGCAGTTTGGCTCCACGGCGGGCGGCAGCTGAGCCGCAAGCCGTTGGGCAGCAGGCAGAACCCGCGGCCTCCGCGAACCTTGTGGCATAGTCCGAGATGCGACGATGCATGGACACGCAATAGGAGACATCATCCATGGCCAAGATCTTGATCACCGGAACGAGCAAGGGAATCGGCTACGAAGCCACGCTGCTCCTGGCACGAGCGGGCCACGAAGTAATCGCCACCATGCGGAATCCGGGCGTGTGTGACCTCGAGAAGGTCGCCACAGAAGCGAGGCTCCCGGTAACAGTCCTTCCCCTGGACGTAGACGACGACGCGTCGGTGGCAGATGTCTTCGGTCAGGTGGGTGGGTCGATCGACGTGCTCGTCAACAACGCCGGCATCTACAGCATCAATGCGGTCGAGGACGAGAGTCTCGAGCAGTTCCGGCGCGTGATGGAGACGAACTTCCTCGGCGCCGTGCGCTGCGTCAAGCAGGTACTCCCCGCCATGCGGAGACGGGGCTCGGGCTGCATCGTCAACATAACGTCCATTGCGGGGCGCATCGCCTTCGGAGCGACCAGTGCCTACAACGCATCGAAGTTCGCGCTCGAGGGGTTTACCGAGTCGCTGGCCCAGGAGGTCAAGGGCCATGGAATACGGGTCGCGTTGGTGGAGCCGGGCATCATCGATACGCCGATGGCTACCACGAACCTGCCCCAGTATGACCAGAACACGATCTACCCGCACGGCAGGCGGATCCATGCCTTCTTCACGAATCCCGGGAAGGGTGAGGCGTCTCCCGCGCTCGTCGGGGAGATGATCCGCTACGTGATCGAGAGCGACGACCCGCGGCTGCGCTTTCCCGTCGGTCCCGACGCGCTCCCATTCTTGGGCTGGCGTTCTGTTGTAAGCGACGAGGATTGGGTTGGCCTGGGTGGCTTCAAGGATGATGCGGACTACTTCCAGCGAGTATTCACAGATACCGGAGTCGACCTGCGATCGAGCTGATCCCGGGCATCAAACCTTCTCGAGCGAGCCCTCAGCATTTTCTGCTGCCCAACACCCAAATGAGCGACTGTCTTGTGTGTCAACCGGGCTGCCACGGAGTCCGCTCCCGGAGAATCGCGTTCAGGATGATCTGGTGTCCTCGCGCCCGGTGTAGATCCCGATCGAAGCCCAC
This sequence comes from Planctomycetota bacterium, assembly GCA_031363505.1. Classification (GTDB taxonomy): domain Bacteria; phylum Planctomycetota; class UBA1135; order UBA1135; genus JANLUN01. Next base: position 1,452 of record JANLUN010000517.1, read on the forward strand.
ATGTTGTGATCGTGCGGCAGGAGCACCATCAACGGCGCCCAGACGACGTTGAGAATCGTGATGTCGTCCCCACGATGCAGGACGACGAGTCCCACTTGCTTCGGTTCTCCGAGGTCGGCGAGGACTCGACCCGGGTCCGATACCGCTCGCGCCAGGACCTCGTCCACCGCTCGTTGCCCCGCGCCGTTCGCCCGCGTGACGTCGTCGACGAAACGCTCGACATCGAGTCTGCCCGTCATCGCGGGAACCGCGCCCGCAGCCACTCCGTCGCGATCTCCATCGCCGGCACGCGATGCCCTTCGAGATAGTGCGGCGCGCCCTTCATCTCGTGGTACGTGACGTCGTCGCTGCCCGACTGATCGCGGATCTCGAGCGCCTGGCGTACACGAATCTCCGTATCTGCCGTCGGGTGCAGGATCAGCGTCGGGATCTTCAGGTGCGGCATCGTGTCCGCGAGTCGCGCGTGCGACGAGAGGCCGGACCAGGTGGAGAGCCAGCCGCGTGGCGTCATCGTGCGCGCCAGGCCGAGCCGCGCGTAATTCGCGTCGAACGGGTCTGGGAACGCAAAGAGGGAACCCATCGGGCGTTCATCGGGATCGATCGAGAGGTCGAGGTAGGCCGGATCGGCGAGTGTGCGGTGGATCACCAGCGTCGGCTGGTTTACCGCGCGCTTGCGCCAGGTGCGCCACTCGTTCGGCTCACTCTTCTTGTCGATCGCCTTCAACTGCTCGGCCGCGCGCAGCGAGGTTTCGATCGCCTCGCGCGCGATCGCATCGAGCCGCGCGACGCGTGCGCGCTGGGCATCGCGATAGGTCGCGAGCCAGGCGCGGTCGTAGTGACACGGCTCGGGCCACGGCCGCCAGCCGTTGCGCGGGTCGTACATGTCGAGCTCGGGGACGACCGAGAACGGGTCGCTCTCGTCGGCGACCGACGGGTCGATCGCCTGCATCATGAAGACGCCCTCGCCGGGATGCGCGGCGATCGAGATGAAGCCGTCGCCGCATTGCGTCGACTGGTGCGCGAGCGCCATCAGCGAGCCGCCGCCCGAGTTGCCGAGCAGCACGACCGCTTCGGCGCCGCGTCGGCGCAGATCGTCCACTGCGACCTTCACGTCCACTTCGAGCGATTCGTGCAGGCAGTCGGTGTGGTTGTTGAGGTAGCGCGTGCCGTAGCCGAAGACTGCGTAGCCGGCGGCGGCCTGTTGCGGGCAGGCGTAGTGCACCGCGAAG
>JANLUN010000788.1:0-2793 GCA_031363505.1 Planctomycetota bacterium
CATGTTCAGCCGGGCCGCGTCGTAGGTGTTCCAGCGAGGTGTGGGGATCTCCAGAACGCGGGCATAGTAAAAGGCGCGCTCATCCGGTTTGAAATCGGGATCTGTCCAACCGGTTGCCAGCTCGGCCGCGCCGATTGCGTCTGTGTACGTCGCAGTCTTCAGATCAACGGTGTTGCCGACCGGCGGCAGCTTGCCATCGGCGCCGATCTTGCGGTCGCCGGACCAGACGACGTCATAGATCTTCTCGTGCTGCTTGCCAGCGGCGTCGAGCCAGCCCTTGACGATCTGGATACGGTCGAGGTTGCCGCTCTTGGGGTCCTTGAGCGCGCTGACCAGGAATGTCGGCGCCTTGCCCGCGCCCGGCTTCAAGTCGCCGCCCATCGGCACGCCCTTTGTGTAGGCAGTCTTGACGAACTCGGCCTTCGACACATCCCCGGGCGCATAGTCGAAGCTGCCGAAGAAGCGCACCTTCATCATCGGGCCCGAGGTTGCGAACGTTTCCTTGCGCTGCATTGCATCATAGATTGCCTCTCGCGTGTTCTGCGGCGCCCAGACCCCAGCTAGGCCACCCGAGCTGAACTCCTGAATCTGCTGAACCTGGCCCGCCGGCGCACCGGGGATGCCGGTCAGACGCTCCTTGGCGTTGTTTTCGAACGCGAACTTGCCGGTGAAGTTGTATTCCTCGTTGCTGGCCGCTGCATTGTGCGTGTCGGTGTCGCCGATGAAACCATATTTGAACGGGTTGCCGGCACCACTCGCCGCCTGGCTCATGCCATCGAGCAGCGCCTGGCGGACGAAGCTGCCCTTGCGATGCGACGGCCGCTCGAAATCCGCCGACAGCGTGTAGTCCCACTGTTCGAAACCGGCAAATTCGTCGGTCGGTGACAGGTCGGGATGGGTTTCCGATGTGCCCTTGATCTGGGTGATTTCATACAAGGGTTCGTTGTCGGCGCGGGTCTTGTTGTAGGCCGCATCGATCGGCTTGCCGTCGAGCTTCAATGTTTCGAACATGCGGCCGTCGCTGGCATTGCCATTGTGCGGGATGGCAAACAGTGTCGAACCCTTGGCGCGCTGATCGTCCATCCACTTCCACAGGCTCTCGGGATCTTCGGAATCGAGCGCCGACAGCACCAAGTCGGGCAGGTGCGCGGTATCGCGGAAGACGACGACGCGATGCAAGTTGCGCTTCTGCGGGTTCGACGTCCATTCAAAGCCGGCAAAGGTGGTGAACTTGCCGGGTACGTAATTGGCTTCGGCCGCCTTGACGATGTCGGCCCAGACGGTGCGCGCCAACGCCGGGTCGCTCAATTGCGGGTCGCGCTTGCCCTGGCTCATGTCGCGCAGGATGCCTGCAAAGGTCTGCATGCGAACATTCGCGTCGGGCGAGGTAACGCCCTTGGCAATCTCAGTCTTGCTGATCGGGCTGTCGGGGTTCGACATCTGGTTGAAAACGCCCATGTACTCGGCATGGTCAGCCACCATGTAGAAGTCGAGCGGAGTCTTGATCTGCATTTCCGGCCCGCCGCTGCCGGTGATCGGCCTGCCCTGCGCCCAGGCATAGGCATCCGTCGGCGTGGTCTTGGAGCCATTGGTCAGCGCGTCGAACGACCAGCCGGTATGGACATGGACGTCGCCGAAGTACGCGTTGTTGTCGGGGTTCGGCGGCGGTTGGTTGGATGGCGACGCCAATCGCGCCGCGGGAGAGGCTGCGATGACGGCCCGTGGCGACTCTGCCTGCGAATGGGCGGCCAACAATAGGGCGGCGGCCATTCCGATCACGAGCGGCGTGCGTTCGATCCGTAGATACACATTGATCTCCCAAGTGATGACCCGATTCCAGTTGTACCAACGTCGCTGACCCGAGTCATCTGTTGGAGCGACGGCGGCCGGCAGCCGCATGCTCGCAATCCGGGTCACTGGCCCCGAATCTCGCGCGTCACCGGCGTACTGCCGATCGCGCCGTTCGCCCAGCCGCCGATGATCGACGAGAAGAGTCCCGCGCCGCCGCCGCAGTGGACGAGGAGCAGTCCGCCTGGACGGAACTTCGGCAGCGTCGCGCTCGCGAGGTGCTCGGGCGCGCCTTCCGCGATGCCGCCCGCGCCGCGGATGATCTCGTTGCCCGGCAGCATCAACAGCTCGTGAAGTCTCGCGAGTAGCCGCTGCTTGTCCCAGCCCGCTTCGCGGAACACGCGCGCGTGTTCGGGACCGACGGCGAGGATCGCGTCGAAGATCAGCGGCAACTTCGGGTGATGCACCGTGCGCAGACAGACCGCGAAGGTGCGCGCGAGCGACTCGGGGTCGCGCGCGAGCTGATCGACGATCGAGCGCGGCGCTTCGCCCGGGAACAGCGTCACCGTGTTCGTGCCGGGGGCGAAACCGAAGTCGCAGGACAGCGGCGTCCACGGCGATCCCTCTTCGTCTTCCGGAAAGCAGAACTCGATCTTGCCGGGATTGCCGAAGGTGGCGCGATCGACCTCGCCCGGCCGCCCGCCGCCGACGTTGCTCACCACCAGCTGCAGCGCGCGGCCGATCGTTGCATTCGCGCGGTTGCCTTGCCCGAAGACGTTGATGCCCGAGTTCATGCCGATCGCGCGGCGGATCGGTCCATTCACGATCAACACCGGGCCGGTCGGCATCGTCGTCGCGAGCAGGCCGTGCATGTTGAACGCGTCGGTGCAGGCCGCTTCGACGGCAGCCAGCACGACGGGCAGGTACTCCGGCTTGCAGCCCGCCATCACCGCGTTGATCGCGACCTTCTCGACGGTGCACGGAGCGAGGTCTGGCGGCACCGTC